>JARLGN010000039.1 GCA_031292775.1 Acidobacteriota bacterium
ACGATGGCCGTCACAATCGAAAGGGTCAGCAGAATTCGCAGCACGGGCAGAGTGGCATGAACATCCGTGTACCCCGCGCCGAATACCATCCCTCGCGGCGAATAGAGAAGATCAAACATGCCCAGGCGAATGCGGTAGGCAATCAGGAGGAAGATGATGCCGCCAAGTGACATCAGGTGCGCCCGAGCCGTCCGGGCCAACACCGGACCACGCGGCGTAATCCACACGCCGCCCTCCACTAAATACAGAAAAGTAGCGCTGAGCAGACAGCAAATGACGGTGATCAGCGCCAGGTGGAAAAGAAACCAGGTGAAGGGCAATTGGAAAAGATAAAACCCCAGGTCGCGGCCAAACAGAGGGTCGGTGACCCCCATTACCGGTACGTGGCGGGAGCGCAAATAGACAAGCCAGTGGCTCATGCCCCATTGACTTACCACGTAGCCCACAAAAAGGACGCCACCCCATATCCCCCAGCGGAAAAGCGCGCCAAACCGTTCCAGGGGCGCGAATTCAACCTGCTCGCCGTAGACCTGTGGCGTGTGCCGATGCGCGATGGTGTGGGCAATGAGAAGGTTCAAGCCGGCAACAATCAGGAAACCCATGCCGGCGATTCCGCTCAGGTTTATCTGGGCCTTCAGGATGGTCAGATAAATTGATCGGTAACCTTCCTGGTTAAACCACAACCAGTCTACCAGCATGCTGACCCCGTTGGTGAGCAGAGGCAGGAAAACCAGGACGAAGATGACTAGGGCCGCAATAATTCGAGCACCACGATTTTTTTCCATAAGGACACTCCCACGCTATCTTTCCTGCTCAAACCAGTTCGCGAGTATTTTCACGCCGTTGATGATGAAGGGCAGGAAAACTGAGACAGACAAAAATGATTACCAAAGTGATCTGGGAACCGGGACTCTTTTCCATGGGGTTACCCCCGCGCTATCTTCACACAGCGGCAGGCCACTGTCAAAAAGCATTGGCTCACCCGGCCATCGGGCGATCGAAATGTAACCGATCATCTTAAACCGATTGTGCTATAACTTTATGTCTTCACAAAGGGCTCCGGCTGACGTCGAGCGCCGGATGGCGGGTTGTGATCAGCACCCAACGCCGCTGACTGAATTATGCAGTCATACCATCCAGGGAGGATTTTATGGCAACCGTAAAGGTCGGCTTTTATGGGCATGTCCGGCAGTACCATAATTTGAAGAACGAGATTGACGGCGCGATCCACGAAGTCCTGGAAAGCGGCAGTTATGTGATGGGCCCCAAGTTGAAGCAGTTTGAATGTGACCTGGCGGGATACTGCAACACCAAAGAAGCCGTGGGAGTGAACTCCGGCACTGACGCGCTCTGGCTGGTATTCATGGCGCTGGGAATTGGCCCTGGCGATGAAGTCATCACCACGTCGAATACCTTTTTTGCGACGGCTGAGGCCATATGGGTGGCGGGGGCCACAGCAGTGCTCGTCGATTGCGACCCCAAGACCTGCAACATTGATGTGAACCTGATCGAGGCGGCCATTACTTCCAGAACCAAGGCCATTGTGCCCGTGCATCTCTACGGCCAGCCCGCAGAAATGCGCGCCGTGGCGGAAATCGCCAAAAAGCACAAGCTTCTGGTGATTGAGGACAATGCGCAGGCGTTTGGGGCGCGTGGCCCGGACTTCACCCTGGGCGAGCTTTCCGACGCCATGTGTACCAGTTTCATCATTCAGAAGAATCTGGGCTGCTTCGGCGACGGCGGCGCCGTGGTGACCAATCGTACTGACATCGCCGACCGCGTTCGCAAGCTGCGCAATCACGGCTCAGTGAAGCGCTCCGTGCACAGCATGGGTTACAACAGCCGCCTGGATGACCTGCACGCGGCGGTGCTGAGCGTCAAGTTAAAGCAGATCGACAAATGGAACGACCAGCGGCGCAGTTATGCGAAGCAGTACGACGAGGGCCTGAAGGGTACATCACTGACGTTGCCTACCGCACTGCCTGGCTACCGCCACATCTATCACCTCTACATTGTCGAATCTGACCGCCGCGACAGCCTTCAGGAATATCTGAAGCAGCGGGACATCACCGCGCTCACCCACTACCCCATTGCCATCCACCAGCAGGAAGGTTTCCCTTGGGGCAAGGGCGCGCGCCTTGTGGGCTCGCTGAAGAATGCGGAAGCGTCGGCGGCGCGCGTGCTCTCCCTGCCCATGTTTCCGGAGCTGACCGGCGAGGAAGTGCAGGCGGTCATCGACGCGACTGTCGCGTGGGACAAAGAGCAGAAGATCGGGTGATCGGGCGATCCGATGATCGGGTGAACACAAGACCGATTCGAAGCGAGGTTGTTCTTTGCTCACCCGATCTGTTCATCCTTTCTCCCAATCGCTCAATTCCTTGGGAAATCCGACGGCTCTGCCGGGAAGCAGCAGTTTGACAGGTCCGTGACGCGGGGACGGGCGCAAGACCCCTCACCCGGCGGCGCATGGCCGCCACCCTCTCCCCTCGGAGAGGGCTGTCATTGTTCGGCGCGCCCCGGCGCGCGCGATGGTCTTTTCCCTCTCCCAGGGGAGAGGGTGGCCGAGGGACGAGGTCGGGTGAGGGGTCTTTTCCAACGGTAGCGATCAAGCCCGTTTTAAAGCCTCCAGCATTGCCGGAGGATGATTACATCTGAGGAGGCCATCCATGAGCACAAACCAAACATACACTGTCGTGGTCGCCGGCATGGGCAAGCGGGGCTCGCACCATGCCGATGCTTTTCAGAAGAACGGCCGATTCAAACTGGTGGGCCTATGCGATATTGACGCCGGGCGTCTCGGGGCTGCGGCCACCAAATTCGGCGTCAGCGAAACCAGTCCTGATGCCGCTGCGTTGGTGAAGAAAACCCGCCCTGATATTTTCTGTTTCTGCACGCTGCCTGACCTGCGCCTGCCTATGATTCGCGCCGGCGTGGAGGCGGGCGTAAAGCTGATTGCCTATGAAAAACCCACGGCGCTCTCCACGAACGAAGCGTTGGAGATGATGAAGTTGACACGCGCGGCGGGCGTGAAGACCGTGGTCAGTCACCAGCATCGTTACGGGGAGCACTATAAGAAAGTGAAGGAGATCATCGCGAGCGGCGCCATTGGCCGCGTGCACACCGTTTACGGCACGGCCACCGGCTGGATGATGCACATGCTGACCCACCTGATTGACTACATGCGCTGGTACAACGACTACGCCGAGGCTGAATGGGTGGCGGGGCAGGCACACGGAAAATCGAAGTTCGCGGACAATCACCCCTCCCCCGACTACATTGGCGGGCTGATTCAGTTTTCGAACGGCGTGCGCGGCATCGTGGAAGCGGGCGATGGCGCTCCCGACGTTCCGGAAGTGGAATATTGGTGGCGCAAATGCCGCATCGGTGCGCAGGGCAGCGAAGGTTTTGCGGAAGTTCTGACCGGCGGCGGCTGGCGTGCCGTCACCAGGAACGGCACGACGTCCGGCCCCGGCACCATGGACTATGAACACGACATGGGGCCCTACGTTCAGGAAATGGCCGATTGGCTCGACGATGAGAAGAAAGTTCACTCCTGCGACGGCGAAAGCGCGTACAAAGACCTGGAAATCATGATGGCCCTCTGCCGCTCGGTCGTCCTACGCGGCAAAGTAAAATTGCCCCTTGGTCCCGGCGAACCGGAACTGGAAGCGCTGAAGAGAGTGCTGCCGGATTAGTCGTTTCGCAAGCTGATGAGGAAGGTGTAGTGGCGGCTTCAGGCCGCCACCCGAAAATCATCGGGAAAATGGCGGGCTATACCCGCCGCTACGCTGCGCCCGACCATGTTTTCACCCAGGCTCTTAAGGGACTTTTTCTGAATCCCCGTGCGTGCTATGATGGCAGGAGAAAATTGGCTAAAGTCCCAAACGTAGAGTCTTTCTGGTGCCACTGATGGATGGGGTTTCCACAGATCAATCACTCCGGCGACGGAGCCTCCGTATTGTCATGCGGGTGCCACTCTATGTCAGCCCGGTGAA
>JARLGN010000312.1 GCA_031292775.1 Acidobacteriota bacterium
AAGCGCATCTGGCCCTCGGCCACCAATTCGCCATCGCGGAAAATGGACCCGTGGAGCTCGCCAAACTGCGCCTTCATCCGCACTACTTCGGCCTCTACCCGCACGGTGTCACCGGCCTCAATTGGTTTGATAACCCTGGCGGAGGGAATGTGCAGGATCATGGCGATTTTGCCGGCCATCTCCGGCCGTTCCATCACCAAAACGGCGCCGACCTGCGTGACCAATTCCAGAACGACGCAGGTGGGGATGATCGCGACTCCGGAGGGATTCCCGCGCGCGGCCTGGTCATCGATGGAAAAGTGCTTTACCGCCACAATGCGCTGCCCGGGAACAAATTCCTCCACCGTGTCGACAAAGAGGAAAGGAAATCGGTGGGGGAGGGTACGCGTGATGTCGGAGGAAGAGGATTGAGTCATCTGATCATCGGGTCATCGGGTCATTTAAAGCGAAACTCGAAACTTGAAATTCGAAACTCGAAAACCGGGCGTCGAATTTCGAGTTTCAAGTTTCGAGTTTCGCCTTTTCCTTCGGTGGTTTGAGTAATTCACGCTTCAGTGCCGGGTTGCGGCCGGTCCAGTCTCCGGGGCGATCCTTGTCCGCGGCATACTGGGCGCGCACGGCTTCCATCTTGGAATCCATTTCGTCCAGGAAGCTGACCACCATGGCCTCAGCAAACATCGGTTCCTTGGGCGAGCCGAACTCCAGTTTGCCGTGGTGCGAAATAATAATGTGCTCAAGCTCATCCTTGAGTGCAGCAGGGAAGTCCGGGATCTGGTGAATCTTTGTCTGCACCATTTCCAGTGCCATGGTGATATGCCCGATCAGTTGGCCGCGGGTGGAGTAGCTGAAGCCGCGCGTAAAATTCAGTTCTTCCGTTTTGCCGATATCGTGGAGAATCAGGCCCGCGACAATTAAGTCGCGCCGCAGCCAGGGGTAATGGTCCGCTACCTGGTCGGCCAACTCAATCAGCGACGACACATGTTCCAGCAGCCCGCCCAGAAAAGCGTGGTGATAGCTCATTGCCGCTGGAGCCAGCTTGTATTTTTCTGCCAGCGGCGGGTCTTCCAGGATGCTCAACAGCAACACGCGCAGCGGGCCTTCGCCCATGCGGCGCACGCGATCGAGCAGCGCGGCGAACATTTCATCCGGGTTGCGTTGGGTGCGGGGGAGGTAATCCAGCAGATCCACGTTTTCCTGCGGGCACAAAGAGATCTTACGGATACGCAATTGGGGGGTGCCGCGATAGCTTTCCACGTGCCCTTCCACCTGTACCACTTCGTGAGCTTCAAACGCCGGCGTGGTGCGGTCAGAGTAGTCCCATAGCTTGGCGGAAATAACCCCGGTGGTATCCTGCAAATTCAAGTCGAGATAAGCGGCGCCGGTGCTGGTGATTTTGCGCTCTTTGGATTGGACCAGGAAGGTACTCCGCACCGGCGAGTCCGGTGCGAGGTCCCTGATATAGGTCTGTTTCATTGTGTTCTTTCGGGGGTCAACAGCGCGCCAGGCGTATCGGCGCCGGTGTCGATGTATCCGGGCGCGAGAAAAATGTAACTGTCTTTGCGAAGATCGCGTAGATATTGGCGCATCTTAGGTTCCATCTGCTGGCTGTAAAGGGTCTCCTGTACCCGCGTTTCAACCTCTTCAAATTTGGGGATGCCGGGGCTGAAGCGCTCGATGAGCCTCAGGATGAGGTAGCCGGGTTTGATGCGGATGGGGTCGGTGTAGTCATTCGTTTCGAGTTTGCTGAGGGCAGCCGCGATTCCCGGCGCGAGCGAGCCGCTCTTCATGTAACCAATGTCACCGCCCTGCTCCGCACTGGGGTCGTCGGAATATTTCTTGACCACATCGGTAAAGCGCGCCCCGCCTTTGATTTCCGCTACCGCTGCCTTGGCGCGTTTCTCCGCCTCGTCCGGTTTGTATTTTTCCGTGGAAACCAGGATTTCTGAAAGACGGACCATGCCCTCCGACTTAAACTCGTCCTTGTGCTCGTTGTAGTATTTTAGCTGCTCCTGCCGCGTCACCACGATGCGGGAGCCGACCTCGCGGCTGATGGTTTCCTGCATCAAGAGCTGGCGGCGAATCTGGTCTTTGAAGTCTTCCCAGTTAACGCCCTGTTGTTCCGCGGCCTTTTGCAGCTCTTCCAGCGTGGCCAGGTTGTCCTGCTTGCGCATTTGATCCAGCCGTTTGATAAGGTCCATTTCCACGTTTGCATTATCGTCTTTGGCCTTTTGCACCATCAGCGATTGGTCGATGAGGTTGCGCAAGAGATTCTTGCTTTCATCACTTAACTTGGCGTCGAGCTCGGCGCCGGAGTATTGCTGGCCCAGTTCGTCGCGCAGCTTGGTCTTCTCCTTATCAAACTGGCGCTGCGTGATAATCTCGCTGTTGACGCGGGCAATGATGCGTTCCACCACGTGGGCGGATCGAGCCTGGGGCGCCAAAAGAGTTGCCGCCAGAATGGCGCTTGCCAGAATAATGACCGTTCGTTTCATCTTTTTCTTCTCCAAGCGGGCAGCTAACAGCTCACAGTTAACAGCCAACAGTCCGCTGTTCGGCCTCATTCTGAACCTTATCTTCTCCAAACTCACCGCCGAGTGCGAATAACTGATAGTTCACTGCCAGCAGGTAACAGCTCACTATGAACAGTATGCCGGTACTGCCAGCTGTCGGCTATCAGCTATCAGCTTCCCCTTAATCTTACGGCTGGGGGTGTATTTCCTGCAAGGCGTTTTGGACTTGTGTCAGCAGGTTGGCCTCGCGGTCGCGCACGCGGAAGCGCAAAACACGGTCAGGACGGAAGCTGGCTTCGCGCCGTTTGCGTACAAATTGCGCCAGTTTCTGGGCATCAACCGGCGCCTGCTCATGGAACTTAATCCACACTTCATCGCCTTTGCGCTCAACCGTTTGTACCAGCAAGCGCTCTGCCGCACTTTTCAGCAATGCATAGTCCAGCAGATTGGAAACCGAAGAGGGGATGGGACCGAAGCGGTCGGCGAGTTCGGCCTCCAGTTCCGCTCGATCAGTGGCCGTGGCCGCGCTTGAAATGCGTTTATACATGCGCAGGCGTTGATTTTCGTCGGGGATATAAGGATCGGGGATCTTGATGTCCAGCCCCAGATTTAGCGACGTACGTACTTCGATCTTGGTGGGGGCGCCCCGCAATTCCTCCACCGTCTGCTCCAGCATCTTGAGGTACAGGTCGATGCCAATGGCGTTCAAATGACCGTGCTGTTCCGCCCCCAGCAGATTACCGGCGCCCCGCAATTCCAGGTCCAGTGCCGCCAGGCGGAAGCCCGCGCCGAGATCGGAGAATTCTTTCAGCGCGGCGAGGCGGCGTCTGGCGATGGGGGTTAGAGTATCTTCCGATCCAATCAGGAAAAATGCGTAGGCGCGGCGATTGGAACGGCCTACGCGCCCGCGAAGCTGGTAAAGGTCAGCGAGGCCAAAACGGTCGGCGTGATTCACGATAATAGTGTTGGCGCGGGGGATGTCGAGGCCGTTTTCGATGAGTGCCGTGGCCACCAGCACATCGTATTCACCCTGCATGAACTTCATCATCGCCCGCTCAAGCTCTTTTTCGCCCATCTGCCCGTGCGCCACTCCCATGCGCGCAGTGGGCAGCAGTCGTTGCAGAAGCGAGGCCATCTGGAAAATCGATTCCACCCGGTTGTGGACAAAGAAAACCTGGCCCTGCCGTTGCATCTCCTGCATGACCGCCGACTGGATTAACGCCTGGTTGAACGGCGCGACGGTGGTTTGAATCGCCAGGCGGCCGCGGGGCGGGGTTTCGATGACGGAAAGATCGCGCAACCCTCCCAGTGACATGTGCAGCGTGCGTGGAATGGGCGTGGCCGACATGGTCAGCACGTCCACACCGGATTTGAATTTCTTCAGCTTCTCTTTGGCCGCCACGCCAAAGCGCTGCTCCTCATCCACGATCAGCAGTCCCAGGTCGCGAAGGCCCACGTCCTTGGAAAGCAGCCGGTGCGTGCCAATCAGGATGTCCACGCGGCCCGCTTCCGCCTCGGCAATGATCTTTTTCTGCTCCGCCGCGGTGCGAAAGCGGCTGAGCATCTCCACGCGCACGGGGAAAGCCGACATGCGCTGGCGGAACGTGGTGTAGTGCTGAAAGGCCAGGACCGTGGTGGGCGTCAGGACGGCCACCTGGCGCCCATCTTGAACCAGCTTGAACGCGGCACGCATGGCGAGTTCGGTTTTGCCGTAACCCACATCGCCGCAAAGCAAGCGGTCCATGGGCTCAGGGCTCTCCAGGTCGTGTTTGATTTCGGCAAGGGCGCTGAGCTGGTCAGGCGTTTCCTCAAATGCAAACGCATCTTCAAACTCGCGTTGCCAGGGCGTATCGGCGGAGGCGGCAACGCCACCCCGCATCTTGCGCTCCGCATAAAGCTGCAAGAGTTCCTGCGCCATGTCGCGTAAGGCGCGCTTGACACGTGTTTTGGTGCGCTCCCACGTGGTGCCACCCAGGCGGTCGAGTGGTGGTTTGGCGCCTTCGTGCGAGCGGAACTTCTCCACCAGGTCCAGGCGTTCAAGCGGCACGTAGAGCCTGGCCTCATCCTGGAAGGTCAGCAGCATGAAGTCGCGCGCCGCGCCGGTTACTGCGATTTGCCGCAAGCCCTGATAAATTCCGATGCCGTGATCGATGTGGACGACGTAATCGCCCACTTTCAGGTCGCTCAAGTCGGAGATAAAACTGGAGATTCCGGAACGCTCGCGCCGTCCGCGTGCCGCCCAGTCGAATCCTCCGAACAGGTCAGCGTCCGCCAGCCACAATTGTTTTAACTCGGGAATGACCACGCCTTCGCGAATCTCGCCCCGCGCAATGAACGTGCCAGCGGCTTGAGGTCCGCCGGGAGCGGGGTCGCGTTTTTCCTTTTCGGTGGTGAAGGTGGTGAACGGGACTTCATAATCCTTCAGAATCTCGCGCAGACGATCCACTTTGCCGCTGGTGGGAACCACGAAGATGACGGATTCCCCCCGCTTCACTCGGGCGCGCAAATCCTCAACCAATGCTTTTACGCCCCCTTGGAACTTGGGTGGAGGCTGGGTCTGGAGAATTGGGTCATCGGGTGATCGGGTGATCGGGTGATCGGTTGAACTGCCGGCTCGCTTGGCACTCGTCGCTGGCCCCTTATCACTGCCTACAGCGTGCTCTTCACTTGTCACTTGCCACTCGTCACTGCTCTTTGCCACTTCTTTTGCGAAGTTTGCGCCTTCGGGGGGGAAGTACAAGTCGCCGCCGATGACGACTGCCTGCGAGCCTGTTTCCGCTGCGGGCGCCAGGGATTCCATGCCCAGTTCTTTCAGCGAGATTCGCCCGAGGCCCTGTATGGCTTGGCAAAATTCCGCTTCGCTCAGATAAACTTCCTTAGGTTCAGGGCGGGGAGGTATGATGTCGCGAATTTCCTCAAAGCTCGCCGCCAGTCCCTCAATCGTGGGTGTGACCTGCGCGCGGCGATCGAGAAACTCATCCCAAATCACCACCGGATGATCGAGAAGGGAAAACAGCGTGCGTGTGTGCGGCTCGACCAGTGGAACGAAAAACTCCCACCCCGGGAAAGTATTGGAATGTTCCGCCGCCCACTCCGGTTCGCGCTCCGGCAGCCGCGTTCCTCGTGCCTGAGCGTGCTCGCGGGTGCGGAGGGTGAGCACTCGCACCAGCCTTTCGAAAAACTTGGGGGAGCGTTGTGCTTCAGAAAGCGGCAGCAGCAGAGCCTTGGGGACAGGCTTGCGCGAGCGTTGCGTTGACGGGTCGAATTCCCTTACTGACTCCAATTGGTCGCCAAAGAATTCCAGGCGAAAGGGCCATTCGGCCTCGGGCGGGAAAATATCGATAATTCCACCGCGCACGGAGTATTGGCCGACGGCTGCCACCGGTTCCCCGGGTTCATAGCCAACACTGCGCAGTTGCTCCACCAAGTCGTCAAGGTTCAGCTCATCGCCGACCTTCAGTTCCAGAGCCAGGGAGGAATAGAAGGTGCTTTCGCGGAATCGCCCCAAGGCTGCGGCCACGGGAGCGAAAATCACGCGCACGCCGCCTCGCGCCAGGCTCCAAAGTGCCACGGCCCGCTGCTCTTGGATTTCCGCATGCGGCGAGCGACCTTCGTAAGGCGAGCAATCCAGTGCCGGCAATATTTGTACCGAACTGCCCGCACCCGGCTTTAGCCAATCCAGAAAGGTCGCCGTCGTCTGCCGGTAGTTTTGCGCCGCTTCGTTGTCCGCAGTCAAAACCACCACCGGCTGTTTTACCTGATGGGCCAACGCCGCCACCACCAGCGCCTTGGCCGCGGGCGTCAGGCCGGAAATGGCAAGGGGTTGGCCCACAGCGGGTGCAGTCCCCAACGATGCAATCGCCTGGCGCAAGCTGGCATGGTCAAGAAGTGGCTGGAGCAGGGAATGAAGATCGGTCATGAAGTTTCAAGCATAATGGTCGAGCATCAGGTGAAATTGTGGCCAAGGCGATATCTTTGCCGCAAGTAAAACATACCCTCGCCGCGGATGACTCGGCAACTTTTTTTGTGGCAATTTGAAATTGGAGGATGTGCCGGCCAGTACCGGAACAGTCTGTTTCCTTGTGGCGGTGGGCGGCTCAGTTCGGCATTTTCGCTCACTTTCCCGAGAGCGGCCAAATCCTCCCACTCTTATCTTGCGCACCCTGGAACGCACAGCGGCTTGCAAATCCCAGAAGATTCGATAGAATGTGTCCGATTCGTGCCCGGAGCAGAATTAATTACGTCAGCAAGCCAGGCTGGGGCGGCAAGGATTTTATTTGCGGCATCAGTGGGCGAGATCGCCACAGGTTTAGTTACGCAGGCAAGGTGCGGAGGTCGGACAAAGCATGGGCTATCCGCGTAACAATCAGGAAGGGCGAGGCATAAGCCGATGGGTCAGAACGTCGTGCAGAAAATCGGTAAGTACGAAATCATCAGCGAGTTGGGCCAGGGGGGGATGGGAACTGTTTACAAGGCCCGAGACCCTTTGATTTCGCGCCTCGTCGCGCTGAAGACTGTCAATCCTGAATTGGTTTCCAATCCCGAAATCCTCCAGCGATTCTACCGCGAGGCGCAGTCCATTGGGGCTCTCCAGCATCCCAACATCGTGACGGTTTTCGATTTGGGGGAGTTTGAGGGTCATCCTTACATCGCCATGGAGTTTGTGGAGGGCGAAAGCCTGCAAAGCCTCATTGCGCGGCAGGCGCCACTCCCCTTGGCAGCAAAACTTAAATTGGCGGAGCAGATTTGCCTGGGGCTCGATCACGCGCATAAGAATGGCATTGTCCATCGCGACATCAAGCCGGGGAATATCCTGGTCAAGAACGACGGCACCCCCAAGATCGTCGATTTCGGCATTGTGCATCTTGAGACGACAACCCTCACCAAGACGGGCATGTTCATGGGAACCATTCAATATGCTTCCCCCGAACAGCTCAACGAGGGACGTGTCGACCAACGATCCGATCTGTGGTCGGTGGTGTGCGTCATTTACGAGCTTATCGCCTATAGAAAGCCTTTTGAAGGATCGAATTTCGGCGCCATTCTCGGAAAGATTCTGACTGCCGAACCCGAACCCTTAAGCCGCCTCTGCCCAGGAGTGCCGGTTGAGTTGGACGCTATCATTACCAAAGGCCTCAAGAAGAATCTCGCGGAACGGTACCAATCCCTGGACGAGTTAATGGTGGACCTTGTCCCACTCAGTCAAACCTTGCAGCGCAGCCTGGTGGGAGACCTGTTGGTGGAAGCCCGGCACTTGAAGGAGCAAGGTGACCTGGTCAATGCTCAGGGGAAGCTCCGCGCTATCCTCATCCTCGACAAAACCCAGGGGGAAGCGAAACATCTGAACGCGGAAATTGCGGCAGAACTCGACCGGCTCTCGTCTTCGCCGAAAGTAAGGGAAATGTTCTCCGCAGGCGAAGAGGCCTTCAAACGGGGAGAATTTGCCGAGGCCATTCGTGCCCTGTCGGAAATCTTGAAGTTGAATCCTAACGATACCCAGGCACGCAACCTGAAGGAACAGGCGGCGCGGGAGCAGGACCGGCAGCGACAGGTTAGGGAAGCGCTGACAGCGGGCCAACAGGCCCTGAAGCAGGGAGATTTGACCGGTGCGGAACAGGAACTCAAGAAGGTCCTCGCGCTTGACCAGAATAATTCCCAGGCGTCCACCCTCCTGACCGAAATTCGAAAGGACCGATCGGGGCGGGAAAAAGACTTCGGACTTAAGGAAGGGTTGTGGAAAGCCGACAACCTGGTTTCAGCGGGGAAATACAATGAGGCGCAGGTGGAGCTCGCCGCATTGCAGAAAGCGTTTCCGGATGCGCAGGAAGTCCGGCAGAAACTCCAGGAAGTTAACAGTCGCCTGACTCCGCCCCTGGCGGCCGGGGGCTTACCCGGAGCAGGGTCCGCTAGCGACCAGGCAAAATGGCGGGAGAGTCAACTCGCTGAGGCTACGAAGTCTCTTGCTGGAGATGATATTCCCGGCGCTACTCTGTTGCTGAGTAGTGTCAAGGACCGATTCCCAGCGGATCCAAAGGTGGAGGCGTTACTCCAACAACTCGAACAGAAGAAAGCGGGAACACCCGCCCAGCCGATTAAACCCGCTCCTCCCCTTGCGGTTGGAACTGACAAGCCCAGGCGGTCTTTGGGTTTGGGGATGATTCTGGGGGGAATTGCCCTGGCCGTGGCCTTGGGCATCGGCGCTTTCCTTCACTATCATCACGCTCCTTCGTCGGCAGGAACTGCTGCCTCACCGGAAGAAATCCAACTTGAACACGACGCCAAGCTTTTACAGGATAATGGAAATCGCGATGCCGCCCTGGCAAAGTGGCGCGATCTGGCCGCCCGGAAGGGAACTTTGCAGAGCGAAGCGCAACAGGCCATCCAGCAGATGACGCATCAGCAGGAGATCGAAAGCCAGGAAGCGTCCCTCTTTTCCCAAGGAATGGCCGCTCAACAGGACAAGAAGTGGGATGATGCCGTGACGGCTTATCAGAAGGTTGCCGATTTGAACGGCCCCATGAAAGACCAGGCCCTACAGGCCATTTCCAGCGTAAAGGAACTACAGTCTGGAGCCGACGCTTCGACACTGGAAAAAGAAAAATACGATCATGCCGTGGCTGCCCTCGCGCAGCAGGATTACGCTCAGGCGCGGATATTGTTCCAGCAGGTTGTGGACTTGAAGGTTCCGGATTCAAAGTATGCGGCAAAAGCGCAAACGCAACTGAAAGACGTTACGGCAGCCGGACAGTCCAAACAGGAATTTGAGGCGGGGGTCAAGGCCCAAGGCAGTGGCGATGTGAGTGGGGCATTGGCGCGCTTTCAGGACATCGCGGCCAAGCCCGGACCCTTCCAGGCGCAAGCGCAGTCACGCATCCAACAGATCAATCAGGTGCAGGCTGCCAATAACCAAAAGCAACAAATGGAAAGGGCTCTGCAAGAAAACCTGAAGAAATTTCATGACCTGGAAAGCCAGAAGAAGTATGGGGATGCTGCGGCGCTCCTCCCTTCCATCAGTCAAACAGGCGGAGACGGAAACCAACTCAAGAATGAATTGGAGTCCGCTGAGCAGTCGGACCTGCAGAACCTAACCAGCAAATTTAGTCAAGCGAAGAACAACAAGGACGTCGCCACGCTCCAACTGCTTAGGGGCCAGTTCCAAAGCCTCGCGTCTGCCAGCGGAACTCCCGCCGCGCAGGCTCGCGACTACGCCGAGAATCAGATACCTGCTACGATCACCCAAATCAACCAGGCGAACCAACCCAAGTCTCAACCGTCCTCGGCGCCGGCTAACCCGGTTGCCTCGTTGATCGTATCGGGTACCTACCGTCCTTGGACACGATCGGTGCAAAAGGGGATGCTGGTCCCCGAATATAACGTTGTGGGCGGGCTGAAGCCTCTGGATCTCAGAATGTCTCCCGTGCAAGGAGCGGCGAGCGGAAGCTTTGTTACGGTGAAGATCAATATCGACGAAAACGGAAATGTTTCGCCTGACATCGTCCTATATGATCCGAGCGGCGTGGGACCCGCCGTGATGGATGCCGCGAAAAAATGGAAATTTGCCCCGCCCATGGTAAAGGGCACACTCGTAAAGACCAGTGTTACCGTCAAGGTCACTTTCTAATTACCTTTTGTTGGTATTAGGGTGATCCGGCCACAGCTTGGCGCAAGCCAGGTGAATAGGTCATTCCCGAACAACCCGAAACCAACTTTCGTGTGGCCCGCATCAACCGGCCACACTCGTTAGCGCTGGACGATCAGTGCTGCTGGGGCAGGATTTCGACCTTCGTGGCGGTGCCTGCCGCCTGCATATCAAAGGCCTGTTTGAACTCCGCCAGCGGAAAAGCAGCGATGCGGAGTTTATCCAAACCCATCTGGGGCAGAAGGTGCACGGCCCGCTCATGGGTAAAGGGATTGATCAAGGCGCCGACCACCGTGAGTTCGCGGGAAAAGATGTCGTAGGGCCGAACGCTCGCCGTGGCCTGCATGGGGGCAACGCCGAAGACCAGGATCGTCCCTCCGCGCGCCGCGAGAGAAACACCTTGCTCAAAGGTCCGTGAGCTGCCGACCGCGTCGATGACGGCGTCAAAACCTGACCCGCCGGTCGCGTCCTCCATAGCTGCCTTCCAATTGGGGTCTTGAGGGTCCACGACGCGATCGGCGCCGAACGCCAGCGCGTCCTGCCGGCGCAATCCATCAGGCTCGCTGACCACGATCAGCCCTGCGCCCGCGAGTCGCGCCAGCCGCGTCAGCATGAGCCCAATCATCCCAGCACCCAAAACCAGCACCGTGTATCCGGACTGCATGCCCAGCTTGTCCATGCCGTGAATGCAACACGACAGCGGCTCGGCGAGACAACCCACGCGCGGCTTAAGCGTTGTGGGCAGATGATAAACGATCCGGGCGGGTACGACTTCGGCCTCCGCAAAACCCCCGTTCGCGTGGACACCGTAACCCCGTAACTCCGGGCAGAGATGCTCCCGGCCCGTCCGGCAGAAACGGCAGACGGTGCAAAAGGTATTGGGTTGGACCGTAACGAAGTCGCCTTCAAGAAAACCCTTCACTTCGGCTCCCACGGCTTCGACGAGCCCTGCAACCTCGTGGCCCAGCACCACGGGAGCGGGGGCAGGGAACTCGCCGTGTAGAATGTGCGCGTCGGTTCCACAAACCCCGACAGCCAGAGGTCGAATGCGCACCTCGCCCGGTCCCGGATCGGGTACAGGTAGTTCTTCCAGGCGTAAGTCTCCGACACCGTGGAAACGGAGCCCTTGCATTTTGCCGCCCAACAGTCGGAGCGTGGAAGCATTAGCCGAATTGGTCATAGGTAATCCTCGTCATGAGAGAATAAATACAGTATAAAACGTGACCCGTCCCGCAAACCACTGCGGAGCCGCAAACCACCCCGGCGCGACCGCGCCACCCCTCCTGATTCAGGAGGGGAACCCTTGGCGACGGGGTGGTGCTGACC
>JARLGN010000313.1 GCA_031292775.1 Acidobacteriota bacterium
CATCCGCGACAATTCACGCGCCGCATCATAATAGCGCGACATGTGGAGGTCCATCTGGGCGCGCTTCAGGTCAGATTGCTGCACTCCCGCGGATTTTTCCTTCATGCGAAGCTTCACTTCCCGCAGATTCTTAACGGCCGTTTCACGCGAATGAATGCGCGCCGAGCCGAAGAATACTGTGGTGTACTGCACGCCCGCTCTTCGTAATTGAGCCTGGGGTTCAAAATATTCGGAAAGAATTCTCAGCGCGCGCGCATCAGCGCTTTCCAGGAAGCGGAGATTTCTGTAGGCAAGTTGTGGTATCTGCGCGGCTGATTTGTTGTCATTTGCCATGGATTCCTCATATTAGTGGAGTCAACACCTGGGTGGTTGCTGAAGAACTTCATTGGGTTCATCGCGGCGATGTCCTATCCCACAATGCCGGTGGGCTCACTGCTGCCAAACTGGTATCCCAGCGAAATGGGAACTGGGTCTTCATCGGGTAACGGCATTTCAGCGACCCGGTAGAGAATACCAGACTCGTCATCCCTACCATCGGAAATTCCCTCACATCAGAGTATCGCGAGAAGATTCCAGTTGACCGAAAACCTCCAAAGGGGTATGAGTTAGGGTCGGATTGGTCTCGCCAGGTACACCAGGAACGCCAGGACACCTGCCAATTTTTCTAGTCTGCATGGAGGAAACACCTAATGTCATCATTTTCCAGACGTGAGTTTATGCGCCGAAGTACGATAGGAGCGGCAGGCATGGGCCTGCTGCTGAATGGGAAGTGGGTTCCCCTGGAGGCCGCTCCCCTGCCCCGGCCGGCGAGCCCGAACGACCGCGTCAACCTTGGCTTTATCGGATTCGGTATTCGCGGAAACATCCTGATGGAAGCCATCAAGAAGACCGGTCAAGCCAATCTGGTGGCCGTCAGCGATTGTTACCAGGGACATCTGCTGCGCGCCAAGGAACGCACGGAAGGCAAGATTGACACCAACTTTGCGCAATACAAAGCCTTGCTCGACCGTAAGGACATCGACGCGGTAATTCTCGCGCCTCCCGATCACCAGCATCTGCCGATGGTTTTGGACTCCCTCGCCGCCGGCAAAGACGTTTACATTGAAAAGCCCATGACGCATCGCGTCGAAGACGGGCCCAAAATAATTGAGGCGGTGAAACGGTACAAGCGCGTTCTGCAAGCGGGCAGTCAAGGGCGCTCATCATATCTGCAAAAGAAGGCCCATGAAATCGTGGCTTCCGGACAACTGGGCAAAGTTTCCAAGGTCATTGCCTCCTACAATCGTAACAGCTCCAATGGCGCCTGGAACTACCCCATCCCCCCCGATCTGAAGGAAGGCGTGAACTTCAACTGGAAGGAATGGTTGGGGAATGCGCCGAATGTCGCCTATAACCCGGAGCGTGTGTTTCGCTATCGCAAGTATTGGGATTATTCCGGCGGAATTTCCACCGACCTGTTTGTCCATCTGATTACCTCCATTCACTTCATCATGGAAGCGACGGTTCCAACGAGCGTCATGGCAACGGGAGGAATTCTGGTGCGGAAAGACGGCCGGGAAGTTCCCGACACGCTTGATGCCCTCTTTGTTTATCCGGAGGAATTCAACGTCAACATGGGGGCGACATTCAACAACGCGAGTGTGCCCGATCAGGGGATGACATTCCTGGGAACCAACGGATCTCTCACGCTGATGGGAAGCAGTTTTACTGTTGCGCCGGAGAATCACAAAGAAGGTTACAGCTATGCAATTGATTCCTGGCCGAAGTCTCTGCAAGATGAATTCATGAACACAGGCGACCATCGCACCGAGGCGTACCCGCCGCTCAACGAAGAAGGGACCGTCAGTTACAAAGACACGGGTACCGACTCAGTTGTGCTGCATACGCTGGAATTCCTTGATTGTGTGCGTTCGCGCAAGGAGTGCAGCGAAAACGCCGTGGTGGGCCACCATGCTGCCGCTGCTGGACACATGGTTAACCTCGCCTATCGTTCCGGCAAGAAGATGGTGTGGGACGCGGCCAGCGACACCGCGCGGGAAGCGTAAATAGAAACTGGAAGTAATTCTGCATCCTATAGCTCGGGGCGAGCGAGCGTGCCTCACGCGCGCTCGCCCTGGGGGATTGACGTATGATATTCAGCAAGAGTGAATCAGCCCGTTACTGTACCCGGTTCTCGGATGGCACACACGAGGGGCTTTCCGATACCACCGCCGACAAAGGTGGAAATCACGGCGGTTTCCGGCCCCATGACTTGCTGGAAGCGGCGTTGGCAAGTTGTGTGAACATGACGCTGCGCATGTATGCGGATCATCATGGCATTCCGCTTGCCGGCGTAATGACAAGGGTGAAACTCGACCGCAGTGTTCCTGACGAAACCGTATTCCGGTATGAAGTCGAATTTGAGGGTGATTTGACCTCGGCGCAAAAGCAGATGTTGATTCTCGCTGCCAATGCGTGCCCTGTCCGCCGGACATTGTCGAAGAGAATCCGGTTCGAGTCTGGTATCGGTGAATCAAGTACACAGACCCCATAATTTGGACGGCCCCAGCATGACTGCTCATCAGAGCGCTGGTCGCTGCCAACCGCCCAGTGCATCCTGCAACGCCTGCGCAACAGCCAGCGCCACATCCTCCCGCCATGGCCGCGACACAACCTGAACTCCTATCGGCAGTCCTTCCCGTGTCGTCCCTGCACGAACCACCGCCGCCGGCCACCCGGTCAGGTTACAAGTCATCGAATAGCTGAAGCTGGAAAGTTGGTCGTAGGTTGAGCCGTGCGCCATCCCGGCAAAAGAGCAAACCGGGCAGAGCAGGGCATCGTAGTTTGACATGAAGGAAAGCATCCCGCGCCGGAAGGCATCCCACCGACCCACGAGAGCAGACAATTCCGCCCCCGTTTTGGCGCCTTGGCGCTGCAACTCCAGCACTCGCTGCATGAGCGGATGAAAGCGGCGCGTGCCTGCCTCCTTAAGCACCGATTCGAGGCCCGCGCCTCCATCGGCCGTGAAGAGGTCGAAATAGATTTCGTAGGTCCGCTCAATCCCTGGGGGGCGTGCTTCTTCAACGGAAATCCCAGCCCCCGCCAAAGCCGCTGCAGCCTTCTTGACCGCCGCAATCGTTTCCGCCGAAGGCGCCGCAATGCCGTTATCAGTGAGGAAGGCGATCCGCAAACGCCTCCGGTCCACTGCCCGTGGATCACCGAGTGGCACGGGGGCGATGGCAGCGTCTTGTCCGTCCACGCCTGAAATTATTGGAAGCACAAGCGCCAAGTCCTCGACGTATCTTGCCAGAGGGCCAATCTGCCAGAAGGCATCGAGTAAGCCACCCGGCCCGGGAAAGTGTCCCGTGCGTGGAACTCGCCCGGAAGTGGGCTTGATACTGGAAATCCCCGTACAGTGTGCCGGGAAACGGACGCTTCCCCCGGCATCGCTTCCCAGCCCGAAGGGCGACCCACCTGCCGCAATAATCGCCGATTCTCCGCCGCTGCTTCCTCCCGGCGAGAGGCTCAGGTCGTAGGGATTATTCGTGCGGCCATAAATGAGGTTGTCCGCCTCCCAGGCCCATCCCAATTCGGGGCAATTGGTTTTTCCCAGCAGAATAGCTCCGGCCTCGCGCAAACGCTTCGCCACCACCGCATCTTCGTTGGGAACGTAGTGCGCGCGGCCCTCGGTTCCGCCGGTGCAGACCACTCCACGGGTCTCGATGGCGTCCTTCAGAGTAAACGGTACTCCGTGCAGGGGGCCGATCACTTCTCCCCGCGCTAACG
>JARLGN010000314.1 GCA_031292775.1 Acidobacteriota bacterium
GCATTCCACTAAAACAGCCACGGGACCGCAATTCCGCCGAGTTCCTGGTGTACGTTGACTACATCTACAAGTTGATGACGCAACCGGAGCTTGAGGCGGGCCTGCCCTCCGCCGCGGCGCCAGTGGCAAAAGCTCCCTATCCCATGCTGCCGCACTCCAGGCCGGGCGGCATTGCAGGATTACTTGAACTACTCCATGATCGCGGCGGGAAAGACGACTTGTATCACGTCGCCGAAGAGCTATCGATGGATGTGAATGACCTGTTCCCCATCATTGAGGCCGCATCGTTATTGGGGTTTTCGCGAACAGAAAAAGGTGACGTGGAAATGACGGACAAGGGGCGCGAGTTTGCCGTCGCCGACATCCCAACGCGCAAGACCCTTTTCCGCGAAGCCGCCCTTGCCCGGGCCCCGCTCCTTCAGCAGATCAGAAATAGCCTGGCCAGCAAGTCCGACGGTACCATGCCCTTGGAATTCTTCCGGGATATTCTGGACGAGCACTTTTCCGAAGATGAGACGCAACGGCAAATTGAAACCGCCCTGCATTGGGGCCGCTACGGCGAGATATTTTCTTACGATTCCGGAACCGACAGGCTGTCTTTGCACCGGCTTGAACACGCGGGAGACCCCTCGCAGGATCTCCAGCATCAATGATCATGCCACGATCGCCCAAAACCACTTCGGGAGTTCCACCGTGGGGAGTGTTTCCCGCCGCGGCCCCTTCCCTTTTGAAAGATCTTCCCATCTTGATTGCGGGTTTGGCACTATTTTACGGCTTGCTCACGTTTGCGCATTATGGGGTCGGTCCCGTCAATACCCAGGCGGAAATTCATCTCTACCCCGGCGCCCTGCCCAAATACGCGCTTTTCTCTGTGGTTCGCATCGCGATTGCGTATCTCCTCAGCCTGGCCTTCACGTTGGTGTACGGATATCTGGCCGCATACAACCCCAAGGCGGAACGGATTATGGTCCCGCTCCTGGATATCCTCCAATCCATTCCCGTCCTCAGCTTCCTTCCCCCCGTCATGATGGCGATGATCGGATTATTTCCTCATAGCCAGTTGGGAGCGGAGTTGGGGTGCATTCTGCTGATCTTGACGGGGCAGGTCTGGAATATGACCTTCAGTTTTTACTCTTCCTTGAAGAATATTCCCCGCGATCTGCACGAGGCGGCGGAGATTTATCAACTGAACTGGTGGCAGCGGCTGTGGCAGATGGAAATTCCCTACGCGGCCATTGGGCTCATTTGGAATTCCATCATGTCGGTGGCGGGCGCATGGTTCTTCCTGATGGCTTGCGAAATGTTCGTGCTGGGAAATCGCGACATGCGCCTTCCGGGTCTGGGCTCTTACCTCCAGACCGCAGCCAATGCCGGCGATACGCGCGCCATCGCCTGGGGCGTGGGCTTGATGGTGGCTATTATTGTTCTCATTGACCAGGTGGTGTGGCGGCCGGTCATCGTTTGGGCTGATAAATTCAAATTTGAGCAGGTCGAAGCAGCCGTCCCGCCGCGCTCACCTATACTGGACCTCTTACGCCACTCGAAAATTATTCCGTTCGCCGCACGAGTATCCATAAAACCGGCGCGCGAGGCATTGAACCTCTATTTCGCCAAAGCCGGTACGAAGTCGAAAGTTCTTCCCCGGAAAAGCCCCTTCACCCCATGGGCATGGCGCGCGCTCATGCTTGCCGGATTGGTGGCCATCGCATACGCGGTGGTCCGCATGGGACAGATGCTGGTGGCGCTATCGGGTCCGGAAATCAGGGGAATCATTCAGGGCGCTGCCGCCACATTCCTGCGTGTGGAAGGAACCCTGGTGTTGGCCGGGCTTTGGACAATCCCCGTGGGTGTCTTCGTGGGCATGCGAGCGAAGCTTTCGGCCCTGGTACAGCCGCTCGCGCAAATTGCGGCCTCGGTGCCCGCCACGGCGTTGTTCCCCATCGTTCTCCTGATCCTGATTCGCGTCGGTGGCGGTATGGGAATCGGTTCCATGGCCCTGCTGCTGCTCGGCACGCAATGGTACCTCCTGTTCAATGTTATCGCCGGTGCCAGCGCTATTCCCACGGACTTGAAAGAGGTGTGCGGCGTGTTCCGGTTGGGAAATCTTGAACGCTGGCGGAAATTATTCCTCCCGGCAATATTCCCTTACTTGATTACGGGGTTCATCACCGCGTCAGGGGGCGCCTGGAACGCGAGCATCGTTGCTGAGTATTTCCATTTTCAAGGAAAAACACTTTCCACTGTAGGGCTGGGCGCAGTGATCAGTCACGCCACCGACACCGGGAATTTCCGCGTGCTGCTGGCTGCAACCATTTGCATGGCGGCAATGGTCGTCACCCTGAATCGCCTGGTCTGGCGCCGCCTCTACGCATTGGCGTCCACAAAATTCAAGCTGGAAACCTAGGAGACCCTCATGCCCGGCATCGAACCTTATGCAGGTGAACCCGACAAGGACCGTTTCATCGCTGCCTTACGGGGAGAGCGCACGGATCGCGTTCCCCATTTCGAAATTCTTATCGAGGACCAGCATGTCCAGAAACTTCTCGGCCGGCCTGCCGGGAATACGCTGGGGGTGGGCGGCGATCCCGCCAAAGGCGCAGCGGCGGCGGAAGGAACTCGCCCCATGTATCCGCGGGATTACCTCGAGCTGTGCCGGATCATTGGGCAAGACGTTATCGCGCTGGAGGCCATCTGGACGCCCATCAAGCATCTTCGACCGGATGGAAGCGTGGGACCCATTACCGATCGAAGCATCAAGACTCGTACCGATCTCAACCGCATTATCTGGCCCGGCGAAGCGGACTTGAACGAAAGAGTTCAATACATCAAGGAGTACGTTGACGCCGCACGAGGTACGGGCATCGGAGTGGTTTTTCTTTGCGCCTCGATCTTTCAGACGCTTTATGAGTTCGTGATTGGTCTGAATGATTGCATGGTCATGATCATGGAAGAGAGAGAGCTTTTCGAAGAAATGATGTCGCGGTCGGCGGATTACTACGCAGAATTGACGCGCCGCGCCGTGGAAGCCGGCATTGACGTGCTCTTCTGCGCCGACGATTTTGCCTTAAAGACCGGATTCTTTGTGCGCCCGCAACTATTCGAGAAGATCTGGCGCCCATATTACGACCGTATTCTTGCTCCAGCGCGGGAGGCCCGGACTCCCATCATGTTTCACTCTGACGGCAACATTGACGCCGGCATCCCAATGCTCCGCGAGATGGGAGTCAGCGCCGTCCACCCCATGGACCCCTCGGGAATAGATTACCGGGATTTCAAGAAGCGCCATGGTTCGTCCTTGACCCTATTTGGCAACATTGACATCACCTGGCCGCTCGTCCAGGGAACCCCGGCCGACGTCGAGCGCGACGTCCGCGACCACATGGATACACTCAAGCCGGGGGGGCGGTGGGTGGCGGCCAGCAGCCACAGTATTGTGAACTACATCCCCCACGAAAATTTTACCGCCATGATCAATGCTATTCACAAATACGGCAGCTATTAAAAAGGTCGCTGGACGAA
This sequence comes from Acidobacteriota bacterium, assembly GCA_031292775.1. GTDB lineage: Bacteria > Acidobacteriota > Terriglobia > UBA7540 > UBA7540 > Bog-366. Next base: position 3,520 of record JARLGN010000314.1, read on the forward strand.
AGGCAACCATTTGGCCATGGATTCAGAAATTGGGAATTCAGGTTATGGAGAACTGGTTATCTGCGGACGGAAGATTGCGGATGTCTTAAAAGGCAATGTGAGGAGATCCCTGCAAACCAAGGAGTGGTGCGGAAGGGGGGATTCGA
>JARLGN010000315.1 GCA_031292775.1 Acidobacteriota bacterium
CCAAACGTCCACCTGGCCTTTTAGCGCCACCGGGCAATGCTCGACCACCAACGCGCCCCCTAGGTCTTTCGCTGCCTGTCGAAGGCGTGTCACCATGCCCACCAGACCGGCACTCATCGTTTCCTGCAACACACCCAAATGGACAATGCCCAACCCTACCTGGGCAAAACTCGCCAGCGGTGTCCGTTCAGATTCGGATTCCTGTTGCGCGTGGCTTAGGAATTCCTCAGTCGCAACCAGTGGCAGTGCGGCCTTTAGGATTGTGATATCCGGATACTTGGGCTTAAGCCAATGGACAAGGTCCGAAATGCTTTCCCACGCTATTTCCGCGCCTTCGCGGCGTTCCAGCGATGCTCCCACGGCAGAGGCAAGCGGCTTAAGTTCATTCATGCAGCGCTCGATAACACGATGCGATCCGCCCACCTCAATCCACAATTCCACCTCCGGCCGCTCCTGGGCATGGGCGGAGTTAGCCAGCATTGCCGCGGCGGTGGAATCAACCAGCACCAACTTCATGGGATCAATCGGCGAGCGCAGAATGCTTCGGCGCAGATCCCTGGCAATACCTAAGGTGCCCGCTCGCATGACAAAAGTGGCGCGCTCCGGTGGCTTGGGAAAGAGTTTTAAGCTGGCCTCAACAATCACACCGAGCGTACCAAATGAGCCGGTCAGCAACTTGCCAAGATCGTAACCCGCGACATTCTTTACGACCCTGCCGCCGGTCTTTGCAACCTTGCCCTGCGTGGTGGCAATCTTCAAACCCAGAACCATGTCGCGAGGACCACCAAATCCCTGGCGCAAAGGCCCCGCCGCATTCGCCGCGATAACTCCGCCGACGCTCGACTCGGCCCCGCCGCGTGGATCGAGCGGCAGCCATAAACCGTTCTGCCCCACGAGGTTCTGAAACTCTCCCAAGGGCATGCCAGCCTCAACGGTAATCGTCAGGTCAGCAGGCTCATAATGAATGACTCGATTCAATTCTCGCAGGGAAAGGGCAACGTCATACCGCCTGGGGGCGTTCCCCATCGAGAGCTTTGTGCCATGGCCGCGCGGGATCACCGCCAGATGATGTTCGCTTGCATAGTGCAGCACCGCAGCCACCTGCGCCGGCGTATTGGGAGCGACGGCGCAATCCGGAATCTTGCCATCCACTGACAGAACAAGGCAGGCAGCGGGGTCCACCACCGGGGGCTGGTTCACCAGCGCCGCCAAATCCGCGCGCAAGGGAGCAATCGCGAGAGTCACACCACGCCTCCCCCCATCAATCCTCCGCGTAGTTCTCCACACATCTTTCCGGTGGGAAGAAGCTTGCCCGGATTCAGCCGCCCTTGGGGATTGAACAGATTCTTGATTCGTCCCATCAATTCCAGATCGTCATCAGAGAAGATGAGCGGCATCAGGTCGCTTTTCTCCAAACCAACACCGTGCTCGCCGGTTATGGACCCGCCCATTTCCACGCAACGCATGATGATTTCTTTAGCCGCCGAAATCACGCGCGCAATCTGCTCGCGATTGCGCTCGTCATACAAAATTATGGGGTGTAAGTTTCCATCCCCGGCGTGGAAGATGTTGCCGATATGCAAGTCATACTTCTTTTCCAGGCTTCCAATGAAATCCAGCATTTCCGGCAGGCGAGTGCGCGGGATCACGCCGTCCTGGACATAGAAATTCGGGCTGATTCGGCCGAGCGCACCGAAGGCACCCTTTCTGCCCTTCCACAACAGGTCGCGTTCCTCCGCCGATTTGGCGCGCCGCACCTCGCGGGACTGGTTTTCCCGGCACACGGCCTCGATCTCATCCGCATGCTCCTCCACGGCTTCCCGGAGGCCTTCCACCTCGATCAGCAGCACTGCGGCGCAATCCATGGGGTAACCGGCGTGGGTGGCTTCCTCCACGGCGCGCAGGCAAAACCCGTCCATCATTTCCAGAGCTGCCGGCGTGATTCCCCGCGCGGTGATGGCCGCCACGGTGCGCGTGGCACCGACGACCTCATTGTAGATTGCCAGCAGCGTCTTTACCGCCTCGGGTTTGCGCGACAATCGCACGGTAGCTTCCGTGACGACGCCAAGGGTGCCTTCCGAACCCACGAAGACACCGGAAAGATCGTATCCCGGCTGGTCCCAATGGCTGGCGCCGGTGTGAATTACCTCACCATCCGGCAGTACTAATTCCAACCCTAAAACGTGGTTGGTGGTGACGCCATAGGCCAGAGTGTGAGGGCCGCCGGAATTCTCCGCCACGTTGCCGCCGATCGTGCAGGCCTTCTGGCTGGAAGGGTCGGGGGCGAAATAATAGCCGTCATCCGCGACTGCCAGGGAAAGGTCAAGATTCACCACACCAGGCTGCACGCGCGCACGCTGATTCTCCAAATCGATTTCCACGATCTGCTTCATGCGCGAGAAAACAAGCAGAATTCCACCTTCCGTGGCCACTGATCCGCCGCTTAGACCCGTGCCTGCACCGCGCGCAACCAGGGGAAGGTTGTGCCGCAGCGCAGCCTTAGCAATCTGCACCACGTGTTCAGTGGTTCGGGGAAAAACCACCACGTCGGGCTGTCGCATGGAGGAGAGTGCGTCGTATTCATAGAGCATCAGATCTTCTCGATGCCACAATACGCCGTCCTCGCCTACTATCCTGGCAAGCTCTCTGGAAAGCCCATTTGATTTCATACTGATTCCCGAGGGGCCTGAACACAAACGGGGGAGGAATGACGAGCCGGTATAAACGCCGGATACGTGGCTGGCTCTGCCCCCAAAACCCTCTCGCGCAGTATATAACCCGCCCCAGCAAACGGTCAACGAGCGACATCGTCCGGGGATGCGCGACATGAAAGTGCAAGCCGTGATCCATGTGACGTAGCGCGGGCGGCTTGCCCATACGACAAGGATCTTCCGCCCGACAACAGGGGGGCCAAATCACTTCAGCAGCACCGCCGTTACGGAGCCGCAACAATATCTTCACCTGGGATTCACAAAAAATCTGGAACTTTGCGCCTCAAGCCTTCGTATACCTGAGAGAACGCGGAAAGATTGGGTGGTCCGGGCAAAGGGAAGAGAGAATACCAGGCAGCTTACCATTGGTTCCAGGCTGCGTCTAAGAGGGAGACAAGAAAAAGGGGCTGGGGCAGAAACACCATGGCGGCTTCTGCAGTGTTTCAGCCTCCATGGGACAAGGGGAAAGAAATAAATCGGGGTTAAATGGATTGCCGTTGCCGACGGTTTGGCGGCCTAAGCAACGACAATCCCGGAGGAATCACGTGAAGCCTGTCGGCTTCCCGTTTTTCATTTAACCCCGCCTGATTCTAGGGGCGCTTCAGTGGCAAATGCAAGCGAAACGTTAACTTAAACGGGCAGGCGTTCCATCCGGGTCCAGATCGCGGATCGCCAAAATCAACACGCAAGACAACCACCAACTGTGAGGAGGATGGATATGAAATTGAAGAAGAGCTTGATCGTTTCGATCGTTGCAATGGGCTTGATTGTCGTGGCTGGCGCCGCGGCCAAACCGAAGGATTCCAAAGATGTGGTCCTTCATCACGATGTCACCATTGCCGGATCGCACCTGGCGAGTGGCAATTACAACATCCAGTGGCAAACCCACAGCCCCGGCGCGACGGTTACTTTCTCGCATGGATCCAAAGTTGTTGCCACCGCTGAAGGCAAAGTGGAGAATCGCGGCACAAAGTATGGGGCCAACCAGGTCGTTTACAGTGAAGCTGGCAATGGCGCGCATGCGATCCAGGAAATCCGCTTCCGGGGATCGAGCGAAGTCCTCGTGTTCAATGAGTAGCACCAGCCTCCGCAGCCGCAGGGTCTGAAAGGATTTGATGGTAGGGCCTGCGGCTGCGAGCGATACTGCCCACTTTGGAAAGGCATGCTTGCGCTGGCCCCCCCAGTGAGCATGCTTTTCCCGTGGGCAGCTACGATCAGGCACGGTAAAATGCCCTTACATGGTACCGATCCCTCTTACCGACCACATTCGCCGGCGCACCTTCTGGGCATTCACGCTGCTCCTGATTGTTATAAACTTCTGGGCCTTTTTCCTTGAGCTCACGCTGGGCCCGCACTTGAACCGTTTTATCCTCCAGTATGGATTGATTCCCGCCCGCTACTCCTCTGCCCACCTCTTCGCGCTTCCCGCCAGCCGCACGGTAGCTCCCATTTTTGTTTCCATGTTCCTCCACGGCGGGTGGCTGCACTTGCTGGGGAATATGCTGTTTCTCTTTGTGTTTGGGCGCAGCATTGAAGACCGCTTCGGACACTTCCGTTTTCTTCTGCTCTACTTAGCTTCCGGTGTCGTGGCCGCCGTGGTCCAGATCTTCATAAGCCCCGGATCGCGCATTCCCACCATTGGGGCCAGCGGCGCCATTGCCGGGGTGCTGGGCGCCTATTTCATCTGCTATCCCGGCGCTCGCATCACCACGCTCATTCCGCTTTTCATCTTCTTTTGGACGGTCCAGGTTCCAGCCATCCTGCTTCTTGGCTATTGGTTTCTGATTCAGTTTGTCGCGGGATTTGAAATGCTGTCAATTCAGACCGCCACTGCGGGCGGCGTCGCCTGGTGGGCTCATATTGGGGGTTTTGCCTCGGGGGTCCTGCTGGCACTCATCATGCGCCCACAACATCGCGGTCCCATGGTGGAAGTCGTTTCCTAGCGTCAATACTGTTCACTTAATGGGTTTCAAAGCATTAAGTGGAAAATGGTTATTGGGCGACCCCCTCACCCGTCCCGCCCCGGCTGGTGAAAACGCCGGATGCGGTCCACCCTCTCCCCCAAAGGGGCGAGGGAAGTAAATTCAAATTACCTCTCCCCTCGCCCCTTTGGGGGAGAGGGGCGGGGGTGAGGGGGTCGAGTCGGGACCAGTCAGCTTAAGTGAACAGCATTGGGCCTAGGGTGCATTCTTCTCCTCGCCCCGCTCACGCTCCGTCAGATAAACGCCTGCCAGGATCAGCGCCCCGCCCACCAACACCTTTGAAGTTAGCCGTTCCGAAAGCAACCAGATGCCCAAGCCGCTGGCGATGACCGGCTGCAAATAATTGAATGCCGCAACTCGTGACGCAGCCAGTTCCGTCATTACGTAGGCAAAGAGCAGGTAAGAGATCACTGACCCGAACACAACGAGAAACCCCAGCCCCCACCACGCTTCAAAGCGGAGTGCACCCCAGTTCGTAGCCATCACCGAGCGGGCGCAGAACGGGAGCATCATGACGGCACCCAGCAAAAACGTCAGCGTATTCAGGGTAAGCGCGTCGAAGTGATCTGCTACCTCTTTCATCAGGACAGTGTAGATGGCGAAGACCAATGTACTGGCAAGAAGGATGAGGTCTCCCACCCAATGGCTGGTTCCTCCCTGCCCTGCCTTGTCGACCGTCAAGACGCCGACTCCCGCAAATGCGATCAACATCCCGACAAACTTCCAAGCCGTCAGGGCTTCCAGGCGAATCACCACGGCGATGATTAGCACCGTCACAGGGCCCAGGGCCACGATCAGGCCAGTGTGGGCCACGGTGCTGCGCGCCATCCCGCCGATAAAAGTAAGTTGGTTCAGCGCAATGCCGCACGCTGCCATGGCCACCAGGAAGAGCCATTTCCGTTGCGACAACTGCAGCCGGCGCATTCGGCCGCTGGCCAAAAAGCAGATGACAAAGATTAACGCCGAACCCATTACGCGCAATTGCGCCAGGGCCAGGGCGCCAAACCCCGTCAAAGCCTGCTTGCCGGCAATGATATTACTGGCCCAACAAACCGTTACCAGCACCATCAGCAAGTGCATTCGAGCGTGGTCGGGCTTCGTCGCCGGAATCGGTGCGGTGCTACTCAAATAACTCCTTCCGCACCGTCAATTTCTCAATCCTCTGAAGATTGGGCGTGTAACCCAACCCCGCCGACGGGGGAACATGAATCGTGCCCTGCGCGCTCACCGTGACTTCAGGATCAATGACGTCCTCAGCCCAGTAACGTTTGCTGGCGGAAACATCACCGGGCAGCGTAAATCCCGGCAAGGTCGACATGGCGATGTTGTGGGCGCGGCCGATGCCCGACTCCAACATGCCTCCGCACCAGACGGGGACGTTCTTGGCGCGGCACAGATCGTGAATCTGCCGTGCGGCGGTGAATCCGCCCACGCGCCCGAGCTTGATATTGATGATCTTCCCCGCGCCAATTTCCAGCGCTTTGCGCGCATCATCGGCGCTATGAATGGATTCATCCAGGCAAATGGGCGTGGCGATTTCCTTTTGCAGCCGGGCGTGGTCGATCAGGTCATCCCAACCCAGCGGCTGCTCCATCATCATCAAATAGAACCGGTCAAATTCCTTCAGATGCGCAAGGTCAGCCAGGGTATAAGCGCTGTTGGCGTCGGCCATCAGCGGAATGCGGGGAAAACGGTTGCGAATCGCCTCAAGCACCTTGAGATCCCAACCAGGCTTCACCTTTACTTTTATTCGCTGATAGCCAGCCGCTACTTCACGCGCAATCTTCTCCAGTAATACCTCAATCGAGGTCTGGATTCCGATTGATACGCCACAGGGAATCTCTATCAGTGTCCCGCCCAGAAGCTTGGCCAGGGGGATGTTTTTCCGCTGGGCTTCAATATCCCAAAGCGCATTCTCCAGTGCGGCCTTGGCCATATTGTGCCCGCGAATCGGCCGAAAGCGGGGCGCAACGTCGCCCGGCGCCGCCCAATCTTTGCCCAGCGTCCAGGGAATCAGAAGATCGCGAAGAATGTGCCAGGCCGTATCAGGGGTTTCGTGACTGTAAAAAGGCTGTTCCCCCGCCGTTACCTCGCCCCAACCGGTCAGGCCATCAGCGTCGACTCGCACCAGGACGATTCGGCGCATGGTCGTGCGCCCAAAGCTCGTCTCAAAGAAGTGTACGAGCGGCATTTGCAATTCGCGAAGTTCGACGCGGTCAATTTTCATGGACGTTCCACCTGCAGTGTCGCTCTTTCCTGGTCAAGGGCAGAGGCTTTCACCACAGAGAGCACAGAGCGCACAGAGAAAGACTCTCCGCCTCAGGAGAAAGCGATTACCGCACTTTGCTTATTGCGGCAGGGTTCTTCTCTGAGGCGTTTCTCCGTGATCTCTGTGCCCTCAGTGGTGAAATCATTCTTTTGGGCAATTTTCCTCATAAATCCGGGGTTTCATGCCGCTCGGCAGCCTTAATCTCCCCCCATACTGCTTCCATTTCGTCGAGTGAACATTCCTTCAATTGCTTGCCACGTTTGAGGATTTCCTGCTCCATGGCCTGGAAGCGCCGCTGAAATTTCTTGTTGGCACGCCGCAGACAGCTCTCGGGGTCGAAATGAAGAAAGCGCGAGAGATTGGCGACGGCAAAAAACAGATCACCCACCTCCTCTTCCACCCGCGCCGGCGCACTGGGGGGTTGCGCGTCAAGCTCCTGGCGCAGCTCGTGGGCCTCCTCTTCAATCTTTTCCAGCAGGTCGCCCACCTTCGCCCATTCGAATCCCACCTCTGCCGCACGCGTGCCCAGTTCGTGCGCCACCAGCGTGGACGGCAATGATTTGAGAATCCCATCCAGCACGGACTCCCTTGCGCGCTTGCCCTCGACGGCGCGCTCCTGCTCCTTGACGGCCATCCAACTCTGAAGCGCTTCGCCGGCGTTCCCCGCCTGCACCTTGCCGAACACATGAGGATGGCGCCGAATCAGCTTGGCGTGCACATGCTCAACCACATCATCAATGGCAAAGCGGCCTTCCTCCTCCGCGAGACGGGAATAGAACACAACCAGGAAGAGCAGGTCCCCCAGTTCGTCCTCGAGGCCGTCAAAGTCACGCGCGTTCGCGGCGTCCACGACCTCATAGGCCTCTTCCAGCAACAACCCCTTCAGGGTGTCGTAATCCTGCACGCGGTCCCACGGGCACCCTTCCGGGCCTCTCAGGTGTGCCGTCAATTCAATCAATTTACGAAGATTTTCTCCAGCCAGGTTGATTCTCGATTCTCCCACTCACGGTGAGCGGCGAAGGATTAGGTTAATAGGGTAATCTATCAAGACGCGGCGAGTATTCGCAAGGGCGGGTGAAGCGAAGCGCCGGCGCGGACCGGAGGTTCTTCTTGACAAAGGCAAGCACGTAGGCTATACTGTTTGGTTCAGGGACCGATGCGCTGATCCTGGGCGTGCCTCCCCGCAGAACAAGAAGGGAATTTGATGATGCCCAATGTTCCTGGCCCCTACGAGTACAAAATGATTGGCGACTTCGCGTCAGTTTTTGCGTATCCCACGAAAACCGCCAAAGCTGGCAACCTCTTGAAACAAAAGAACCGAGAAGGGCGTTTTTTGATCGGCAAAGCTGGTAACATTTTGGAAAAAAGCCATTTAATAGATTTCGTGATAATCCCCAGCCTGCACGACATTATGCCCGCACGGCAAGACGACCAAAACTCGTCGCAGGCCGTGAGAACGCGTTCATAAGACTACATTACTTGCCCATCAAAGCTCTCCGCCCCCACAGATCAGATTAACGCCGCCAATGGACGCGGACAAATTCTCGAAACGCCGCGTCACTGGGAATGTAATTGCTCGGGATCACAAGATAGAGCCCTTCGCTGGGGAGTTTGCGCAGAACTTCCGGCAGGAATTCGAAGCCTGTACAGACTTGCAAGATCAGGCGGGACTTCTCCAATATCTCCCTGAACACCGGCACCATGTCAAGCAGCGTGGGCCCCACCGTTTCCATGGTCATCTCCAACCCGGCAATTCCGGGAAGGTTCAGCACGTGGGGATAATGCTGGTAGCCGGTTGAATGGAAATGGAAGAGAGCACACGGGCCGATGTGCTTCACGATCTCTTCGTTGAATTGCCTGAAGATATCGCGATAGATGGAAGGTGAACACATGCCCAAAGCATCCTCCTGCATCATCACGGTTTTCCCCGGCGCCCAATATCCCATTATTTGCACGTACCCACCCAGCTTGGGGTGAACATGGGAATAATGAATATCCATTTCCGTCATTAGAACCTGGTTAACCCGGCCAGCCGCAATTTCCACGGCTTGGGGGCTGTCGTTCAAATCGAGGAAAAAGTCCGTCATGCCCCGAAGGGCCGCAAGGGCATCAGAGGGCCCGCGGAGAATCGACGGGCTGAGCCAGCAATCCTGCGGGGCCGCGGCCTCAAGGCGCTGCGTCTCCCTGCGCAGGCAGTCCAACCATCCGTTAGGCTTAGGGACGGATAGATGCGCCAGTGCATCCGCGGACCCCACGAAATGGGCCGGCGCCAGCGATCCCTCCGAATACCTTACGGGGCATCCGCAAGCAGCCTCCAGCCAGGGTATTCCCCGCCATGCCGCCGAAAATGGCATGAAGTCATCGACAGTCACGGCGCGGCTCGCAAAGCTGAACTCATGCTCGGTGGCTACAAGGTCACCGTTCACATCCTCGGGGCAGACGGTGGGGCGTGTGAATGGCCGGCGCAGGAAATTGATCGGCAGAAAGATGTCTTCGTCGTAGATACCCACCGGAGGCCGGTCTGTACGCTTCCTGTCCCAGAAGCTTCCCTGGAAACGCTGAATACTCTCGATGAGTTGCGCTTGAGTTTTCATGGTTAATCAGGACCGCGAAAATGCCGATGTGCTTGAAATTCTGCACCGCAGCGCCGCCAATGAACGGCCCCTTTCCACCTTTCAAATCGCATGTCGGGGCGATTCTAGCACAGGGTGGGGCTCCGAGTTGCAGTATACGCGGGCAGGACGTGGACGCCCGTTTCACTCCGATGCCGCGCACCCAGGTCTGCGCGTGGGCTTGTTGGTTTTCGGGTTTATTGCTAAACTGGACTTTCGCAAATTTGGTGTCGATACCCGCTAATTTCCAAAGCTTGCTAATCCGGGCTGCGAGGCATTTCATGGCAGATGACAAGAACGAACCCTCGGGGTTCAAGGTAGTTGATCGTCGCAGTTTCACAACCGAGGGCTCCCGTCGCGATGAGGAAACATCCGAAGTGCGGAAGCCGGAACCACCATCGCAGAAGGCGGCGCGGCCGGAGATCATTGAACCCGGGATGACCGAAACGGGAGAAGCAGAATTCTCGGAGGAGCCCACCGGTTTCGAAACTCTGGTTTCATACCTCAGCACCACCACTATGTTTCAGCTTGGCCTGATTGCCGGGCCGGGGGGCGAGCGCATCCCCCCGGACATGAACAACGCTCACCGCACCATTGATCTGCTGCAGGTTCTACAGGAGAAAACCAAGGGGAACCTGACGCCCAATGAATCCCGCCTTCTCGACGACGTCCTGTACGAATTGCGCATGACGTTCGTGGAATTGCAGAAGCGGCAGGCACGCAAAGGGTGATGACTCTCAAGTTTCTCGGCACTGGAACTTCCACAGGCGTGCCCATCCTCGCCTGCCATTGTCCCGTTTGCACGTCCTCCGATCCCCGCGACAAACGCACCCGGCCCTCCATACTGCTGGAGTACAACGGCAGGGCAGTGGTGATTGATACCACGCCGGACTTTCGCGCGCAGGCTTTGCGCGAGGGCATGTCACGCCTGGATGCAGTGGTATTCACCCACGGCCATGCCGACCACATCATGGGCCTCGATGATACGCGAGTGTTCTATTTCCGGCAGCAGGTGCCAATTCCCATTTATGCTGAAGCCCGTTGCATGGACACGCTTCGGTCAACGTTCAAATACATCTTCGATGGAAATTACCCATTCGGGGGAGTAGGCAAGCTCGACCCACATCTTATCGATGGCCCATTTGAGTTATGGGATTTGAAGCTCACCCCCGTGCCGGTCATCCACGGCAAGTTGCCGATTTTTGGATATCGCTTTCACGACATCGCCTACGTGACGGACGTCAGCGAGATTCCGGAATCCAGCATTCCCCTGCTGGAGGGTCTGGACGTTCTTATCATTGACGCCCTTCGCCCCAAACCGCATCCGACCCACCTCTCGGTGGCGCAGGCCCTGGGAATGGTCGAACGTCTGAAGCCGCGGCGCGCGCTGTTCACCCACATTGCCCACGAACTCGGCCACGAGGCAACAAACTCCACCCTGCCCTCGCACGTGCAATTAGCTTATGATGGATTGAAGTTGGAGTTTTAGGCTTCGGACTTGTTCTTATGCGCGTCATCAATGACCTTCGGGAACTCGACGAACAACCGGCGCCCAGCGTGGTGACGATCGGCAATTTCGATGGAGTCCACCTGGCGCACCAAACGTTGCTGCGCCGGGTAGTCGAGGTGGCACGACCGCAGGGCTTGCAGGCCGCCGCCATCACGTTTGAACCTCATCCCATCAAGATTCTTTCGCCTGACCACGCACCCAAGCTCCTTACGCCGCTTCCGCGCAAGGTCGAATTAATTGCGGCAACGGGAATCGACCTGCTGGTGGTTCTGCCCTTTACGCGCGAGCTGGCACGGCAGTCGCCGCTGGAATTTGTGAGGCGGGCACTGCTTGACCCGCTGCACGCATCGTCCGTCCATGTGGGGCCCAATTTCCGCTTCGGCTATCGCCAGTCCGGTGACACGGAAGTTTTGGAGGAACTGGGAAATCAGGAAGGTTTCCGCGTCGAAGTTGTTCCCATGCTCGTCATTCGAGGTGACCGCGTTTCCAGTACGCGCATTCGCGAACTGCTGGCAGAGGGCCACGTCCACAAAGCCAATCGCCTGTTGGGGCGGCCGTTTTCTGCCCGTGGGCCGATTGTTGCCGGCATGGGAGTAGGCCGCAAGCACACCGTTCCCACGCTCAATCTGGCTCCCATTGAAGAACAGTTGCCCAAAGTCGGGGTATACGTGACGCACACCGTGCTGGCCGGCGTGGCCCACGACTCCGTGACCAACGTGGGATTCAAACCGACCTTTGGGGACCATCGGCTGACCGTGGAAACTTTCCTGTTGGATTTCTCCGGCCAAATCGACGAAAGCGATATGGAGATCAAGTTCCTCTACCGGCTTCGCGACGAGATGAAGTTCCAGAACCCCGCCATCCTCAAAGTGCAGATTCAGGAAGACGCACGCCGTTCACTGAAGTTCTTCCGCCTCCTCAAACAATACGGGCAGCGGCCCAATGGATCGGGCAGTCAGCTCATTGGGTCATCGGGCCGTTGAGCCATTAGGTAATTGGGCGATCCGCAGATCGGGTGACCGCGTGACTCGGGACTTTCATTCCACGCCGATGTCAGGGCCGTCGGGCGAGTGCTTTCCCACGCGATGAAATAACATGGCAAGCGGTATGCACAGCAGCGCGAGATACCCCAGCAATCGAAAGTTGTCGGCATAAGCGAGCAGAGATGCCTGCTGCTTGACAATCCCGTAAAGTACCCCCAAGCCTTGTTGATGAGCGGTGTAGGTATCCGTACCTCCACGACTAAAGCTTGACTGCAGGCCATGGAGAACCGCAATCACCGTAGGGTTTCCATCTGTGATGTTTGCCGCGAGATAATTCTGGTGAACTTGAGAGCCACGCACCAGGATGGTGGTGACGCTGGCAATACCGACGCTGCCTCCAATGTTCCGCACCAGGTTGTATATGCCGGACGCGTTACCGATCTTGTCTTTGCGCAGCATACCCATCGCCATGGTGGTAAGGGGAACAAAAACGAAGCCGCCCGCGAATCCATTGATGAAGTTCGGCCAAGCCACGGAGCCCATGGAAATGTCAAGATTGACATGGCTGAGCAGCAGTGCCGAATAACCAAATATCCCGAAGCCGCACGCCAACAGGATGCGGCCGTCGACATAATTCACCAAGGTCCCGACCACAATCATGGAGAGCACAGAACCAAGGCCACGCGGACTGACTGCCAGGCCGCTATCCAGCGCCGGATACCCCATCAGGGTCTGTAGGAATAACGGCAACATTGCCGTGACGCCATACAGGACAAAACCGTAGAGACCCGTAATCAGCGTCCCGACGCTGAAATTGCGGTCGCCGAGAATCCGCAATTGCACAATCGGCTCCCGGCACATGAACTCGCGGAAGATAAAGCCCGCCAGCGCGAGCACGGAAACGACCGCCATCCATCGGATCCAGTTCGCTTCAAACCAGTCAGCCTCCTGCCCCTTGTCCAGCAGCAACTGCAAGGTGCCCAGCCAAAGAGCCATCAATCCAAACCCGAGGAAATCGATTGCCCCGTGAAATGCCCGCCGAATGTAGGGAGGGTCTTCGATGAACATCTCGATCATAAACAGAGCCAACATCCCCACGGGAAGATTGATGTAAAAGATCCATCGCCAGGAGTAGCTGTCCGTAATCCATCCTCCCAAAGTTGGGCCGATCACCGGGGCAACCACGATCCCGACGCCATAAACAGCCATGGCGGTGCCGTGCCGATGTCGCGGAAAGCTTTCCAGCAGGATGGACTGGGCCAGGGGCTGCATGCCGCCGCCGCCAACGCCTTGTAGAACGCGGGCGACGATCAGCATCGGCATGTTGATGGCTACCCCGCATAGCAGCGAGGCTCCGGTGAATACCAGGATTGAAGTCATCAGCAGGCGTTTGCGCCCGATGCGCCGAGTAATCCATCCAGCGGCGGGAAGCATGATGGCATTGGAAACAAGATAGCTGGTGAGGACCCACGTCGATTCGTCGGTGCTCGCAGAGAGATTGCCGGCGATGTGCGGTAAAGCGACGTTGGCAACCGAGGAGTCAAGCACCACCATGAAGGTCGCCGTCATCACCGATGCGGCAATCATCCACGGGTTCGCGGAGGGTTTCCACTCTGCGTGTTCCGCTGCCATGTCTTGCGGTGGGAGGCCAGGCGTGCTCATCCGGCGCTCCGATGCTCTGCTGTGAGGATGTTTCTTGCACATGAGCGCTTACAGACAGGAGCCGGTTTGCGGTTTTCTGCCGGGTTTTCTTCTGGACTGACCATACAGTCATGTTATTATACTACACAGTCATGTTCTGGCGCGCGGAATCTCACACGGCAACGCATCCCGCGCAAGTGCCAGACGGGAGATCGATGAAAACCAAACAGCAAGTCTTGTCCGAGTTTCGCCGGTCGGAGATTATCGATGCGGCACGTTCGGTATTCGCCCGCAAAGGATTTGATCGCGGGATCATGGATGCAATCGCGAAAGAGGCGGGAGTCGCCAAGGGAACCGTATATCTCTACTTCCGATCCAAGGAGGAGATCTACCGGGCGGTCCTGGATAACGATATGGAATTCCTGAAGAAGAACACACTGGAGCGGATCAACGCAGCGAAAACGCTGAAGGATAAAATCCAAGCATTTACCCTCACGCGGCTGGAAAACGCGGAAGCAAGGAAGGAACTCTTTCGCATCATGGACCTCGAATCTGGCGGCGTGTCTTTTACGCGAAGCCAGTACCGCCGCTGGCTTCACGAACCGGTGCTGCTTCTGGCCTCGGCAATTGAAGATGCGGCGCGACGCGGCGAGATTCGCCGGGTACACTCCGAAAAAGTGGCATGGATCATTGCCGATATGACGCGAGGAACGATTCAGCGGAGATTACTTGGACAGAATGATACCCCGCCCAGTGAGGATTCGAAATTCCTGCTTAAATTCATCTGGGCAGCGCTGGCAGTGTGATCGGCTACTGCAAGCTTACGAGTGAAGACTTACTGGCTTCAGGCTCCGGGGTTGGCACAATTTCCGGAGGAGCCGTGTTGATGCCGGCAGCCTTGTCGGCAATAAAGCGCTCGACCTCCTCCAGCAGCGCGGTAACAATCTCTTCTTCTTTTACGCGGCGGATGGCCTTCCCTTCCCGGTAAATCATGCCATTGCCACGGCCGGCGGCGACACCCAGATCGGCTTCGCGCGCTTCGCCAGGGCCGTTGACGGCGCAGCCCATCACCGCCAGGGTGAGAGGAGTCTTGATGTGTTTGGTGGCTTGTTCAATCTCACCGGCAATCTTGAACAGGTCGACTTCCAGCCGCCCGCAGGTTGGGCAGGCGATCACCACAGGGCCGCGGCTGCGCAGCTCGAGAGATTTCAACAACTCGAAGCCCACGCGCACTTCCTCTTCCGGATCGGTGGCCAGCGAAACGCGGATGGTATCGCCAATGCCTTCCGCCAGCAACATCCCCATGCCTACGCATGATTTTACGGTGCCGGAGAATTGCGTCCCCGCTTCCGTGATCCCCAAATGCAGCGGGTAGTCAACCTGCCGGGAGAGCAGACGATAGGCAGAGACAGCCAACTTTACGTTCGAAGCCTTCAGGGAGATGATGGTGTCGGAAAAGCCCAAGTCCTCAAGGATCCGGATGTGGTGCTGGGCGCTTTCCACCATGGCTTCCGGTGTGGGGTAACCGTATTTTTCCAGCAGGGGCCTCTCCAGCGAGCCAGCGTTGACGCCAATTCGGATGGGGACCTTCTGCGCCTGGGCACGGCGCACCACCAGGCGGACCTTCTCATCGTCTCCAATGTTTCCGGGATTGATGCGCAGCTTGTCGATCCCCGCGTCCAGCGCCATCAACGCAAACTTGTATTGGAAGTGAATATCCGAAACCAGGACGGTATCAGGGCAGCGCTTGCGGATCTCCGGCAGCGCTTCGGCGGCTTCCTGATCCGGCACAGCGAGACGAACGATTTCGCACCCAGCGGCTTCCATGCTTTGAATCTGCGCGACGGTCTTATCCACATCGCGCGTGTCCGTTTTGGTCATGGATTGCACAGCGATGGCAGCGTCGCCGCCAACGGTAAGACGTCCGACTTTGACGGGCCGGGTCTTTCTGCGGGGTGGAAAGCATTCTTTATCGCCAAAATTCACAGCAACTCCTTAGTCCAGTGACAAGTGACTAGTGGCAAGTGGCGAGCATGGAACCAAGGCCTCTGCGCTTGCTCGTCACTTTCCACTTGTCACTCGTCACTTCTCCTCAATAGGGTCTAAACGTTTTGATCAAGTCGTTATACATACAGAAGGCCGCGAGCAAGAGGAGGAAGACAATTCCAACCTGCACGAAGCGCTCCTTAACTTCCAAGCTCAAATCCCGTCGCATCAACCCTTCCACCACCAACAGCAGAATCACTCCACCGTCAAGGACGGGGATGGGCAGAAGGTTGAAAATACCCAGTTGCAGGCTGATGAACGAAACCAGGAAAAGAAGTTCGGTAATCCCCGCGCGATAGGCTTCGCCGGAAAGCTGGGCGATGCCAATGGGGCCGGAGAGCGAGCGCGGCGACATCCGCCGGGTGAGGATCTTTCCCAGGACATCAAAGGTGGTAAGGCAATTGCGCGCGTTGAAATCCAAAGAAGCTGTCAACGCCTGCCCCCAAGGCAAATGCCGGACGACCATCTCCTCGTGGAAGCCAAACCCCACCCGCCACCGTTTTTCACCCATCAGTTCACTGAAGGTGGGCTGCACCGTGACCTGAAACTCTTTGCCCGCGCGGATAACATCAAAGGTAACAGGCTTGCCGTTGCCGTTCTGAATGGCAAAAGCGATGCGCGGAGCGTAGAAAACCTTTTGCCCATCGATTCCCACGATCTCGTCGCCGGGCTGCAGCCCAGCCTTGCTGGCTGGAAGTCCAGGCTCCACCACTCCGAGAACGGCCTGGTCCATCGGTTCCCACCCGACATAACCCACCCGGTCAGGGCCCTTGGCGATCGGGGTAATGGAGGTTTTCACCCTCGCGCCATTGCGCTCGTATTCAAGGGGAATGACTTCATTCGCGCTGGTCAGGGTTTTGACTTCGATGTCTTCCCATTTGGGGTTTTCCTGGGACCCAAAACGGAGAATCAGATCCCCGGGTTGTAAATTGACTTGGGCCGCGGGTGATCCGGGATCCAGATCGCCGATGGCCGGCGGCTTCTCCAGAAAGGCCGGCCGTTCATAATGAAACTTGTAGAGTCCGGTCAAAATAACAATGGCGAGAAGGACGTTCATCGCCGGACCCATCACCACAATGATAAAGCGCTTCCAGCGGGATTGGGACAGGAACTCCCCTCGATCCCCCTCCCGGAGCTCCGACGGATCGTCCCCGGCCATCTTCACATATCCGCCAAACGGCAAGGCGCTGATGCGATAATCCGTCTCGCCCCGCTTGATATGGAAGAGTGTCTTTCCAAACCCCAAGGAAAAAACCAACACCCGGACACCAAAGGATTTGGCGGCCGTGAAGTGACCCAGCTCGTGAATGAAGATCATGATCCCAAGGACCACGATCACCACCACGGTGTTCGTCACAAAATGACCCAGCATGTAAAAATCCTTCTCCTTACGCGGAAATGGCCGAGACTACTTCTGCCGCACGAAGGCGGGCTTCCCTGTCCCCGGCCAAAACATCTTCCAGTGACTTGATGGCCCGGTACGAACTCATTTGCCGCATGACCTCTTCAATCAACCGCGGGATTGATGAGAACCTCAGGCGATTGTTCAAAAACGCCTCGACCGCAACCTCGTCCGCAGCATTCAAAACGCAGGGCAAAATCCCTCCCTGCAGCAGAGCCTCGCGAGCCAAATCGAGGCTGGGAAATCGCTTAGTGTCTGGCTTCGCAAAATTGAGCCGCCCCGCAGATACAAGGTCAAGCCCAAGCCCGTTGTCCGCGACGGCCACCCGGTCCGGATACGTCAGCGCATATTGAATCGGAATGCGCATGTCCGGGACGCCTAATTGCGCCATCACAGACCCATCACAGAATTCTACCATGGAATGGATGATAGATTCGGGATGGATTACAACGTCAATTTGCGCCGGGCCGACGCCAAACAGCCAGCGCGCTTCAATGATCTCCAGTCCCTTGTTCACCAGCGTCGCAGAGTCGATGGTTATCCTGCCGCCCATCCTCCATATTGGATGCTTCAAAGCCTGCTCAGGACTTATGGAATCGAACAAACGCTTTGGAGTCTTCAGGAACGGGCCCCCGGAAGCCGTCAAAATGATGCGCTTCACTTCCCTGGCCTGCCCCGACCGCAGGCATTGGTGCACGGCACAGTGTTCGCTGTCGATGGGGAGAACTTCCGTCCGACATTTGGCGGCGGCGCGCATCACCAATTCCCCGGCGGCCACCAGGGTTTCTTTGTTGGCCAGGCCCACATGTTTGCCGACGCGAACGGCTTCGTAGGTGGCCACCAATCCGGTGGTACCATGCCCGGCGGAAACGACGAAATCAACGGCATCGTGCGTGGAGGCTTCCACCTGGCCCTCAACGCCAAAGGTTATCTTTACGCGTCGGGTATAGCCAAGCTCCTTCAAACGCTCACGCAGGGGTTCTTTGAGTTCCGGCTGGCTAACAACCACTATCTTGGGGTGGTATTTAACCACCTGCGATGCGAGAACCTCCAGATTCCTCCCGGCGGAAAGCGCCACCACACGGAAACGGTCCGGCAGACTATCCACCACCTTCAGACAGTTTTGGCCGATGGAACCGGTGGAACCGAGAATGCATAATCCCTGGGTCATAAGAAAGATCCTATTACGAACAAGGCTAGCCAAAGCGCGGGAGCAGCAAAGATCAGGCTATCAATGCGGTCGAGAAAGCCTCCATGGCCCGGCAAGAGGGTGCCGGAATCCTTTTGGTTGGCCCCCCGTTTGATCGCGGATTCCACCAAGTCACCAACCTGGCCCGCCTCCGCAATCCACACGGCAAGCAGGATGACCGTCATCACGTCGGCTGTCTTCCAGAACCAGTGGGCGAAGGCCCAGCCGGCAAGGACGCTTCCAGCCAACCCCGCGAGTGCGCCCTCCCAGGTTTTGCGGGGAGAAATGCGGGCGAAAAACGGTGTACGTCCATACGGCCTGCCGACCAGATAGGCACAGATATCTCCCGCCCAAATCACCAGGAACAAAAGCAGGAGAAAGCGTGAACCTACGCCCAGCGCCAGCGATTGGTCCATTTCGCCACCAACCGCCCACCGCCCTCCGAGTGAGTACGGTGAAAATCGAATCGACGCCAGGAAAGAAAGAGAGAGGCCGATATAGAGAATCCCGAAGATGGTTGCCGAGGTGGCCGCGAGGTAGTCATTCAAATCCATGCTTCGCCGCATGGCCAAGGTGGGGATGAGCAGCAACAATATCGCCAGCAGCAGGATGATGGCGGAGTGACCCACGTTCCGCGGCAACGCCTGAACCAGGCACAGCACCACACTTGCTCCATACCCGA
>JARLGN010000316.1 GCA_031292775.1 Acidobacteriota bacterium
CAGGAAAAAGCCCTGGCGGGGATCGCGAATCTTCTCTTGTCTGCGCCCGAGCAGCCGATTCGTTTTGGCAGCAATTCCATCTCGTTCCTGCGCGACATCGGCGCCATGGATCCGTATCCGGGATTTCTCAACGGCATCGTTTCGCTTCTGCTGAACTCCCAGTCGCCTGCCGCTCAATACTCGCAGGCGGAGGCGCCCGCCGTGGCCTATTTCCATCGCGCCCGGGCGGCAGAACTCATCGCGCTGTTTGACCAACGTTTTCCGAAGTCCGGCGAGCGCAGTGAACTGCACGCCCGGTTGCTTGATGCCTACGCCCTTTACGCCATGGACGATGCCGTCCTGCGCGAGGGCCGACAGTTCCTTGCTTCCTACCCCAAGGCAAGCCAGCGCGTCCACGTGGCCATGTTGATGGCGGATTGTTATGCTCGCAAGAACCAGGTGAAAGAAGAACTCGCGCTCTACGACGTGCTGCTGAATGAATTGGCTGCGCGGGCCGATCACGTCCCGCTTGGTGATACCTCGACGGCCCAATCGTCCCCGCCACATACAGTAAGCGATGAGAGTGGGCTGGAAGGCGGGACGGAAGCGACGAGCGAATCTCCGGCCGCGGGAGAAGAACCATCATCGCCTTTACCCATTCGGGAGAGATTGGCCCAGGTGCGCGTTCGGGGAGAACAGCGGCCGGCGGGTCAGCCGCGTTCACTGGAATACTCCCAGGTGCTCGAACGGTACATTTCCCGCATGGTTGCTCTGCATAGGCCGCTTGACGTGCTGGGGCTTTTCCGGCGCGAGATGGATCACAATCCCAATGATCCCGGCCTCTACGAACGGCTTGCTGCCTTCCTTGAGCAGAACAACCTGGACGACCGCATTGAGGCTGTTTACAAGAAGGCCATTCAGCAGTTTCCCGATCGGTCGTGGTACCAGAAGCTGGCTCGCTGGTATTTGCGTCGCAGGAGCCGCCAACAGTTCCAAGACTTGACGCGGCAAGTAATCCAGGTCTTTTCCGGCACCGACCTTCAGGAATACTTTCAATCGGTGGTGGGGGGCGGGGAAGTCGCTCCGCAGATGTATTTGCAGTTGAACCTTTATGCCCACCAGCGGTTTCCCCACAATCTTGCTTTTGTGACGAATCTGCTGGGTGCTTATCACACGCGGCAAACGTACAACAATCGGGAGTGGGATGCCCTGATCCGGCAGTCCTGGTTTTATGACGATGACCTGCGCTCGCAATACTTTGCTTATTTGTCGCGCAGCGGCCGGCTCGATTCGGAGCTTCTGCAAGTGCGCGGTACGAATCCCCTGGCGGCGCAGGGAAGATGGAATGAGGTTAGCCAGGCCAATCCTGCCGCCGCACAGTTCATGGCGGAAGCCGAGTTGTGGCGCTCGCATTTTGAATCCGCCGCGCCCATCGTTAAGGCGCTCGCGGAAGCCTATCCCGCGGATTTGGGTTTGGGGCAGCGCGCTTCCTCCGTGTTCCGCTCCCTGGCGCCTTTCAACCCTCAATACACGGAGGTCGCCGCCGGCATTGAAAACACGCTGCTAAAATCCAACCCGGGGGATCGAGATATACTCATCAGGATCGGCGACATCTACGCCGACCGCGAGATGTTCGCCAAGGCGCGGCCCTATTGGAACCGGGTCCCGAAGCTCGAGCCCGGAAACCCTGACGCGGACCTGCAATCGGCCACGGTTTTCTGGGATTACTTCTTGTTTGGCGACACTCTGAGATTGATTAATGATGCGCGCAAGAAATTCGCAAAGCCCGCGTTGTTCGCTTACGAGGCGGGCGCTGTTTACGAAGGCCAACGCGACTACTCCCGCGCGGTCGGTGAGTATCTGAAGGGTGCGCTGGCTTCCGGTGAAGATTCGCCCGCGCGTAGGCGCGTGCTGCAATTAGCAAAGCGCTCAAACCTGCGCGACGCCATCGATCAGGCAACGGAGAAGGCTGCGAGCGGCGCTGACCCGGATGGCAATGCTGTTTCCCTGCGCATCGCCGTACTGGAGGCTCTTGAGCGCCGCACTGATCTGGAAACCTTCCTCACCCGTTTGGCGCAGAACACCTCATCACTGGAACTTCTTGCGGCGATCCAGCCGGTCACGGACCGTCAAGGGCTTGACAACGTACGAATCCTTATTACAGAGCATCAAATCTCCCTTATGACCGATCCGGTGGAGAAACTCCAGCTTCGCCTGGAACTGGCCCGCTTCTACGAGTCGAAGCACCAGATGGTGCAAGCTCGCGCGCTCTTTGAGGGCATCTATAACGAAAACCCGCTGCTTCTTGGCGTGGTGCGTTCCGCTGTCGATTTCTACTGGCGGAACAAAATGTCCGACCCAGCCATCGATACCTTGCTGAAGGCTTCCAAGTCCGCCTACCCCGCGCTCGGTCAACAGTTCACTTTTGAGGCGGCGCGGAAGGCAACGGAGGTCAAGGAATACGCGCGCGCTCGTGAATTGACCACATCGCTGCTCCAGCAGCAGCCTTTTAAGGCCGAGTATCTGGCGGGAATGGCGGACACCTACGCTCGCGAAGGTGACGACAAGTCCTTGCGCGACTTTTATGTTGCCCAAATCCAGAATCTCCGTGCCGCCAATCTGCCGCCGGATGAGAAAGTGACTCGCATCGCGGCTCTGCGC
>JARLGN010000317.1 GCA_031292775.1 Acidobacteriota bacterium
AAAAAAAAGATGTTAAAAATGAAGGTTGCTCCCAATAGCATGTTGAAAACAAAGGGGCAAAAAAAGTGCTCCCAATGAGTTTATGAAAACAAACGACTTATGGTGTTTTCTGGATTAGTTGTTGAAACTAAATGAGTTAGCGCTTATTTCACACCACGGGCACATGCAAAGAATCAGAAAAGACGCAGTACGGCGGGACGAACTATCGCGCTTACGAAACCATGGGGAGAAATCCGGGTTACGAGTGCCGTGGTGCGGGGCCGACGTCAAGCTTTGAAGAATGACTCTTCGGCGGTCTTGCGCAGCATCCAATCCTTGTCGTCGGAGGAGAGAAAGCTCAGGCGGTCGCGGACCAGGGCGATGCTATCCTCGTAAGTCTCCTGCTGGATCTGGTAGGGACAGTCGGTGGCCCACATCAATCGCTGCGGCCCGAAGGCGTCGTAGACGCGGCGGATAAATGGGGCAAGGTCATCATGGGGTGGGCGCTTTTCTCCCAAGGCATAAAAAGCAGAAACCTTAACCTTGACCCGGGGGTACTTTGCCAGTGCCAGCAAGGCTTTTACGTCGCTTTCCTGGATGGGAACCTCCACGCCGATTCGCCCCAAATGATCGATGGCCATGGGCGTTTCGGGGAAGCGTTCGCAGTATTTGGGAATAATGGGCAGCGCGTCCGGGTTGATCAGGAGAGTCAACGTCATCTGCTCTTTCGCAGCGCACCGGAACATCTTCTGAAAGCCCTCTCCATCAAAGCTGGGGGGGCCCGGCACCCGGTCCGGGTAAATCCGGAATCCTCGCACCCCATGCTTTTTCAGCTTGCGCATCTCCGCGTCGGGATGGTCTTTGTGCCAATCCACCACCGCAACTCCCCGGAATACCGTGGGTTGGCTCCGAATCGTGTCGAGCATGTAGGAGTTGTCAAATCCATAGCCGCCGGGCTGAATCAGAACGATACGATCGACTCCGCTGGGTCTTGCCACTTTCAGGAGATCGTCGGGTAGGGCGGTCGGGGGCCCAACGCTTGCAGGCGATCCGGGTGAAAGGAGTGGATAGCGCTTGTCATTCGTCCAGATGTGCGAATGCGCATCGATATAGCCGCCAGGTTTGTCGCGGTGCGAAGGTATTGGACCGGGATCTGTCTTCGCAGATTGGGCGGCAAGAAAAGCCGAGGCTCCCGTGGCCACTGCTCCCCGCCGCAGGAAATTGCGACGATCAAACCTGCGCTGCTGCCCACCTTCCTCGTGCTGTGACATTGGGGAATCGCCAATCATGGTGGCTCCGAAGTACTGAATTCTTACGGGTGCTTTTGTGCCGGGCCTCCAGCTTGGACTCATTCTATCGCATCGTATCGTTCGGCCAAGGGAATTGTGATGGGCAAAGACCTGGTACCCTTTGGGGAGGCAAGAACATTAATGCTTACCATGCCGGGATGTCTGGAGCGTGCCAATAAGCGGCGCCCTCTCCCAGCTTGGTGAGAAGTCCACGCCCGGTTCGCTTTAAAGCAATCCTGTAACTTCCCGATGTGGTTATTTGATCTGTATCTAGTATCGATAAATTATTTGTTACTGACAACATGCGAGGTTCCATTCTATCCTACACTGTCCCGAAGTGCTCTCGACCGCCGGAAAGGGCTGCAAAATTGACTAAAGTCTCCCTCGCATTAATCATCCATTCCCACCAACCCGTGGGAAACTTCGACCACGTCATCGAAGATGCCTACCAGAAATCCTACTCGCCTTTTGTGCGTGCGCTCGACAAGCATCCCCGTATTCGCCTGAGCCTGCATTTTTCCGGAATCCTGTTGGAGTGGTTGGAAGAACACCATCCGGAATACTTTCTGCAGCTTCGTAACCTCGTGCAGCGCGGCCAGGTTGAACTAGTAGGCGGGGGGCATTACGAGCCTATTCTGCCGATTATTCCTGATGCCGACAAGATCGCGCAGCTCCGTAAGCTGGCGGATTACATTCGCCATCACTTTGGCACAGTGCCGCGCGGTGCATGGATTGCCGAGCGCGTCTGGGAGCCCACCCTGCCGCGCCCGTTGGCCCAGGCAGGCGTGGAGTATGTCGTTCTGGACGATACACACTTCCTTGCCGCCGGCCTTCAGCCCTGGCAATTGCACGGCAGTTTCGTTACTGAAGAGGACGGTTTTCCGCTGCGACTGGTTCCCAGCATGAAAGCCCTTCGCTACACGATTCCCTTTCAGGAGCCGGCAGAAACATTGCGCATTTTGCGTGAAGGAATCAACCAGCACGATTCCCTTTTCGCCATGGGTGATGACTGCGAAAAGTTCGGCGTCTGGCCCGGCACCTACGAACATGTCTTCAAGAATGGATGGCTGGAACGATTTCTTAAGGCCCTGGAGGAGAATGACGAGTGGTTGGAAACCACAACCGTCGCGGATTATCTCGGTTCGTACCCTGCGGTTGGGCGCATCTACCTGCCCACAGCATCTTACGCGGAGATGATGGAATGGTCCCTGCCCACCACGGCATCAACCGAGTTCAAAGCTTGTCTGGAAGAGAGTGAGCACATTCCGAACGGCGAGCGCTTCCTGCACTTCCTGCGGGGAGGAATGTGGCGCAATTTCCTGACCAAGTACCCGGAATCCAATCACATTCAGAAACAGATGCTGGGGGTGAGCCATCGTTTGCAGACGCTGAGCAGTTCTGTTGAAGCCGGAACGGAAAAGGCGGCATTGCTCGCGGACGCGCAGACGCACCTGTTGGCTTCCCAGTGCAATGACCCTTATTGGCACGGGGTATTTGGCGGGCTCTATGCGCCACACCTGCGCAGTGCGCTGCTTCGCAACTTGATTCAGGCGGAGTTTCAACTGGATATGGTGGAAGGCCGAAGCGCCGACGCCCCGCCGGAAGTTGTGACCACGGACTTCAACCTGGACGGCCAGGAGGAAATCCTGATCCGCCAGAGCGTCTCGGGCATGACTCTCCATCCCGCCGATGGCGCCACAGTTTCAAGTCTGCGCTACCAGCCGGCGAATGCTGAGTTGGTCAATTCGCTCATGCGGCGGCCCGAACCCTACCACGACCTCATTCGGAAACAGGTTTCGTCCAAGCAAGGGCCGCGGGAAGGTCCCGCTTCCATCCACGATCAGGTGCTCAGCAAAGAGTCACATCTGGACGCACTGCTTCGTTATGACCAGTATGCACGACATGCCTTCCGCACCTATGTTTTCCCCAGCGCCAAGGTTTTGAAGGATTTTGAGTTCCTTCGCTTGCAGGAGAATAAGACCCTGGCCTGCGGCACGTGGAAGGCCACACGCGTCAAGGCTCCCGGCGCAGCCATTGAATTTCGCAATGCCGCCGATATCCAATTGGACGGCTGCACCATGCGGGTGGATGCCCTCAAGACTTTGACCTCCAAGGTGTCAGGTTCGTCCTGGCAAATTGAGTGCCGCTCTTCACTCAATTCCGACCGCGCCTGTCCCACCGGAACCGCGATGGGTTTGGAGTTGGTATTGAACCTTTTGGCTCCCGACGCACACGATCGCTATTTTCTGGCGAAGGATGTTCGCCGCCCGCTGGAGTTCCGAGGCGAAATTGACTCCGCGAGGCTGACGCTTGTGGACGAGTGGCAACGCGTCAAGATCACATTGGAGACCCGGCCGCAGGCTTGCTGGTGGATTGTACCCATTGAAACCATTTCCCAATCTGAGTTGGGATTTGAGCGCGTGTACCAGGGCTCCGCGATCATGGCAGTCTGGAAAATTGATCCGCCTTCCTGGCGCAACGTGGCCTGCGTTCTGCACATGGAAATTTCGCCTTGGGAGAACCCCAAGGCTTCCGGGGAGTAGCGCGCGGCTTGAATTCGCCATGACCGTCTGCTAGATTCGCAGTATCGGGAGGTTTTGTATGGCTGTACCGCAAGAATTGCTGGATATCCTGGTTTGCCCGGCGTGTAAGTTGCCCATTCAGCTTACGCCGGACGGCCTGGGCCTGAAGTGTGCCCAATGCCGGCGCGTCTATCCCATCAAAGACGATATTCCCGACATGATCATCGAAGACGCCAAAGTTGAAGCGGAGTGAACCAATTCTCGATTTTGAATTTGCGATTTTGGATTTGGCATTTCGAACCCTGCAATTTCCATCTTCGAATTTGGATATGCGATTTGGACTTTTGCTCTTGAATTTTGAATCTTGAATTTTGAATCTTGGGTTAAGGGATTAAACACGACGGCCGACCGCCCGCTAATCCAAAATCGAAAATCCAAAACCGAAAATCCTATGAACCCGGTTTCCCTTCTTCCCGATTTGCCGGCGGGCGCGCGTATCCTCATCCTTCGCCTCAGATCCATCGGCGACATTATTCTGCTGACCCCCACTCTGCGTCTCCTCAAAGAGTGGCGGCCTGACCTGCGCATTTCCGTGATGGTTGAGTCGCGCTTCCGCGAACTCTTGCAGGGAAATCCGGCGGTGGAGGAAATTCTCATTCCCGGGGAAGGGACCGGGGCGCGCAACCTGCTCTCACGCCTGGCCGTCATCAGGGAACTTCGCGGCCGGGGCTTTTCTCTTTGCATGAACTTGCACGGCGGCCCAACCAGCCGGCTCTTTACGCGCTGGAGCGGTGCCCGCTGGCGTGTCGGCTTTGCCCACTATCGAGGGGCAAGCCTCTACAATATTCTGATTCCCGACGCCCGCACGATTTTGAACCAGCCGTCGTTGCATACGGCGGAGCATCAGGCAGCGGCCTTCTTCTACCTGGGATTGCCACGCACGGATATACCGCGCGCGCAGATCTTCTCCGGGGAGGCGCAGTCCGCGTGGTGGGACGCGAAACGTGACAGCCTGGGAATTGCCGGGGGAGAACCGTATGCGATTGTCCATCCAACCGCTTCATACAAGACCAAGGAATGGTCGGCGGAGGGATTTGCACGGATTGGCGATTACCTGGCAAGCAAAGCCCGCATTACTCCAATTTATTCCTGCGGACCGGGAGAGACCTCGGTGCTTGATGCGGTGGAGAAAGCCTCTGGCGCGCCTGTGCGGCGGCTCGAAGGCGTGAGCCTGGCGCAATTTGCCGCGGCGGTAGCAGGGGCACGGTTGTTCGTTGGGAATGACAGTGGTCCAGCGCATATGGCCGCGGCGCTGGCCCGGCCCGTGGTGGTCATCTTCGGATCATCCAGTTCCCCGATTTGGGGACCCTGGCCGCAGCAGAGTTCCAATCCCGCCGCACGCATCGTGCAGAACCCCTTCGATTGCAACCCTTGCCCCGGTGATCATTGTTACAAGTTTGTCCGGCCCGAGTGTATTCTTTCCGTGACTTTTGACCAAGTGAAGGACGCGGTTGAAAAAGTCCTGGCACAAACCGTCTGACACATCCCCTACCAGAATATTCGTGGAGGCCTTTCTGGAAGGCTCATCTCGTGGGCATTCGCGCTCCGGCAATTCAGAAATCCGGGGGGGCATAGGCAAGCCCTTTGGTTGCGCGATCGACCACGAGTTCGCGCGGAGGCTCCTGATCATTAACCGTGAGAGTTACGACAACAGTATTGTGGCCTTTGGCTTGCGACCCCAGAATTTTGAAGGTGCGAATTTTGCCGAAGTCGCCGCGCTCGCCCCAGTCGTGCAGAAAGTCATTATAGGTGTATGTCGCACTGGGCTGCCATAACCGGTAAGCTTCGGGGTAGTTGCCATTCTCCAGGGTTGTGAGAAAACGCGACACGGCGCGTTCTTCCGGAAGGTTGCGTAACACGAAATATGCCACCCCGCCGATGATGATAACGGCCAGGGCCATCAGAATATAGCGTCCTATTTTTCGAGGTGGTTTGGGTGGTGTGGCGTCAAGCAGAGTCATGGGTAGATTCCTCCCGGGAGCCAGGAGTTAAAGCACTCCCCCGAGGCTCATCATTATCTTAGATGTATGGCCGGGTTGCCAAGAGATGATTAGAGCGAGCGCTTGAAAAGAGCAGTCTCAGCAACCGTTGTCACCAGGGTGAATATCGCCAGGAAAGCCAGATCCCCGGAAATTGCCGCGATGCTCGTGTTCTTAAGCAGGAGAGCCTTGAATGCATGCACTGCATAGGTCATGGGATCAACCATGGCAATGGCGCGCATCCAGGGGGGAAATCCGTAGATCGGATAGACGGCGCCTCTGGGGAAATAGAGCAATGTGTTGAGTACGCCGAAAGTGGCGCGGGGCACGAGAGGGTCATTCACGCGGACCATGAGCAAAAACATCATGCTGATCAGAGCCAGGGAGGTCAATACGATGACCGCCATCAACTTTATCAGCCGAATCGGATCCAGTGGATTGGGTATTCCGGCAATGACGGATCCCACGGTGGTCAGGATGATTCCGGCCAACACCGCCTTGATCGCTCCGGAAAGATTGAAGCCCAGGATCAGTTCAAGCCTGGAAATCGGTGTTACGAGATAACCTTCATGGAGTCCGCGCGCTTTATCATCGATATAGATAATACCTCCGC
>JARLGN010000318.1 GCA_031292775.1 Acidobacteriota bacterium
CCCCCCCCCCCCCCCCCCCCCCCCCCCCCCCCCCCCCCCCCCCCCCCCCCCCCGCTACGCTTCTTCCGCCTACTGCCTACTGCTTTGCCCCCGCGTGCGCATTAAGTTTCTCCACGCGAATCGCGGTGGCTTTGAACTCTGCCGTGCCCGATTTTGGGTCCGCAGCATCGATGGTGAGAATATTCGTTGCCACCTGGTCCGGAAAATGGACACTCAGGAACGCCAGCCCCGGCCGGAGTGTATCGTCAAACCGAACGGGCGCTTCCACCGAGCCCCGGCGCGAGGTGACGCGAACGCGCTCACCCTCGGTCAGCCCGTAGCGTTCGCCGTCTTGGGGTGACAGGCCCAGCATCTCCGACTTGTGCAGCGGCGACTGGTATCGGCCCGTCTGCACTCCCGTATTGAACGACTCCAAATGACGTCCGGTGGTGAGCCGCAAGGGATAGTCTTTATCCAGCATATCCACGGGTGGGACAAACTCCACCACACTGAAGGGCGCGCGGGGCCCGACGATGGGCTCCTGCCACAAACGGCCATGCAGGAAAAGCTCGCCCGGATGCGAATCGTTATAGCAGGGCCATTGGATGCCACCGAGCGCCTCCAGCCGCGCGTAACTCATTCCCGCGTTCATTGGACTCAACTGCCTTACTTCGTTCCAAACTTCCTCGGCGCGCGGCTGACCCCAATCGTGTCCCAAGCGCCGAGCCAGGTCGCAAAGAATCGCAATATCGTCGCGCGCTCCGGCCGGAGGATCCATGGCCTTGCGAACCCGTTGCACCCGGCGCTCGCTGCTGGTCACCGTCCCTTCCGATTCACACCAGCCGGCGGCGGCGGGCAGAACCACATTGGCAATCTGGGCCGTGGCGGTGAGCAGGACATCCTGCACCACCAGGAATTCGAGTCCCTTCAAAAGGCGTTCGCATCGGCCCTGATCCGCTTCCGAGTGCAAAGGGTTTTCGCCAATAACATAGAGCCCGTGGAGATTGCCTTCCTCCATCGCGTTGAACATGTCGCTCAAATGCCAGCCGCGCTGGGGGGGAATCTTCACGCCCCACGCTTGCTCAAACTTGGCGCGAAGCGCGTCGTTCTCCACGTGCTGAAAGCCGGGCAGGCGGTCAGGGATCGCTCCCATGTCCCCACCGCCCTGCACATTGTTCTGGCCCCGCAGCGGATTTAACCCCGACCCATAGCGGCCCACATGCCCGGTGAGCAGCGCCAGATTGATCAGCCCCAGCACGTTGTCAACAGCGTTGTGGTGCTCTGTTATTCCCAGGGTCCAGCAGAGCTGGGCACGGTCAGCGCGTGCGTAGGAGTGGGCAAGCTCCTGGATAACGCGAGCAGGAACCCCGGTGATTTCTTCCGCGTGCTCCAAAGTGTAAGGCTGCACCGCCTCCCGGTAAGCTTCAAAGCCCACCGTGGCTCTTTCGATAAACCGCCGATTCTCCAGGCCGGCGGCGATGATCTCCCGGCCCACGGCATTTGCCAGCGCGATGTCCGAGCCCACGTCGGGACCCAGCCACACATTCGCCCAGCGCGCCGAACTGGTGCGCCGCGGATCCACGACATAGACCCTGGCGCCTTTCCGCGCGCCCTTCAGGAGGTGATGAAAAAAGATGGGGTGCGTCTCGCGAGCGTTCGATCCCCATAGAATGATGAGGTCCGTGTCCTCCATCTCGCGATACGAACTCGTCCCGCCTCCTGCTCCGAAAACCGCCGCCAGACCGGCGACGCTGGGGGCGTGTCAAGTACGATTGCAACTGTCGATGTTGTTGGTGCCCATGACGGTCCGGGCAAACTTCTGGGCAAGGTAGTTCAGCTCGTTCGTCGTCTTCGAGCAACTGAACATTCCAAAGCCCTGATGCCCGTCCCTATCCCGGATGCGCCGAAGGCCCTCCGCGGCACAGTCAAGAGCTTCGCGCCAATCGGCGGCACGAAGCTCGCCGTTCTCACGAATCATGGGAGTCGTGAGCCTGCCTTGCATTGAATTCTTCATTGTTCGCCCCCTGCCAAGTGAAGCACTCACGAAGCGATCTGTTGAATCATTAGTATTGAATGATGTTTAATGTTGAATCCCGCTGCGCCCCGCTGAGGTACGCAAGATACCGTGACCGCTTTCTCTTCGTAGCGCCGTCGTCCCGGCAGCATTTTCCGGTGCCAGCAGGATGCCGGCGCTAAGCTGGGTCTGTCACTCTTTCTTGCGTACCTCAGTAAGTTGCCAGAATATAAGTCCCGCCACCTCGCTCGCAACCGTAATTTTGCGCGTCCGCGCCCGCATTCATCAACGGGCCTGCAACGCCATTGCCTGGCGCGGGTGAGCGCCCAACTCCAGGCGTTCTTCGCCGGAGTACACAACAAACCGCCTGCCGCGAAGGAATCCAACGAGCGAAAGCCCAAACTCGCGCGCCATCTGAACAGCAAGGCTGGAGGCGGCGGAGACCGAAGCCAGAAGCGGTATTCCCGCCGTCAGCGATTTCTGGATGATCTCAAATCCTCCCCGGCCGCTTGCCAGCAGCGCGAAATTGGAAAGAGGAATGAGACCCTGCATCAAAGCCCACCCCACAAGTTTGTCCACGGCGTTGTGACGGCCCACATCCTCCCTTAGGGCCAGCAGTTTTCCGGAAGCGTCGAACAATCCGGCGGCGTGCAATCCCCCGGTTTTACCAAAAAGGGTTTGGGCAGCGCGAAGAGTTTCCGGAAGGCTGCAGAGAACCTGCGGATCGATTCGGAAATCACGATTGGGCCGCGTGATTCCGGGGGCGTAAAGGGCTTCGAGTGATGTCTTGCCGCACAAACCACAACTGGAGTTAGAGAGAAAATTCCGTTTCGTCTCTTGCGAGCGTGCGACCGCCGCGGCATCCAATTCCACGCGAATGGCGGGGTTTTCAGGCCCAGATCCGTCCACCCACCCAATGCTGATAAGCTCGTCGCGCGACTTGACGATCCCTTCGGTAAACAGGAAGCCCGCAGCTAAATCGAAGTCATTGCCTGGGGTTCGCATAGTTATGGTGAGCGCCCGGTCCGCCACCTGGATAAGCAGCGGCTCTTCCCCCACCAGGGAATCACTTAGAACGCGCACTTGCCCATCATTCCACTCGGTCACGGCGGAGGATTGCACAGATCGCTGGTTCGTCTCTGCCCCGCTCATTCTCTGCCCTCACATGCTTTGGTAGAATGCCCTTACGACATTCTCCCGAACCCGCCAGAATATTGCAAGCATGTTCGTTTATTCCTGCACTATGGCGTCAAACGAGTCGCATCACGATTGGATTTTCTGTACTTCGATTTTGTAATGGTTGAGGAGCATGCCGGTGGCGTGGTCGACGGCGGCGCGGGCCAGTTGGTAATTGATTTCCGCCTGGAGCACGGCGCCCTCCGCCGAGGCGAGCTGGCTTTGCGCTTGCAACACGAAGAAGATCGTTTGGGCGCCCAGTTGATACTTCCGCTCCTCTGCCTCCAGGCTCTTGCGCGAAAGGTCAGAGGCCACGCGCGTTGCATCAAGAGAAATGCGGGCCTGTTCTAGTTGGTGCACAGCAGCGGCCACCTGGAAGGCAATATCCTCTTCTTGCTGACGCGCCTGGTACTGGCCTCGCCGGCGGCTAACCAGAGCATTGCCCAAATTCGCTTCCGCGTTATGGTTCTTGATGGGAAGATTCAGCGACAAGGTGAAACCATAGGTTGGATAGCTGAAACCGCCGACCTGGCCAAAGGCATCACCCAACCCGCCACGGGAGAGGAGCGCGGGCGGCGTGACGGCAGTGTCATACTGGTTGCCTCCCAAGCCGTTGGAATTATAAATCCCGGTCAAACTGAGACTGGGCAGCAAACCGTTGCGGTCAAGCCGGATGGCAATGTCATTCGCGGCCATCTGTTGGCGCAGCGCCTCCAACTCCGGGCGATGCGCGAGGGCGGTATCAACGGCCTCCTTCGTGTCAACCTGCACCAGTTCGCCGGAGGGTTCGGGATTCTCCACCAAGTCCAGTTCCACAGCGCGAATGGTTGCGTCCTGGTCAGCACCCAGAACGCGGCGAAGCTGGTCCTCTGCGTTTTTGAGCTGATACTGCATCTGGATCACCGCCACTTTGCGATTCGCCACTTCCGCTTCCGAGCGGTAAATGTCCAGAGGCGGCAGCGCACCAAGTTCCAGCGCGTGCTTGTCGCGATCGTAGGAAGCCTGCGCGAGGTCCTGCGACTTCTGGGCAATCTTCATGTTCTCCCGTGTCTCCACGACATACCAATAGGCCTCCACCAGTTGATAGATTGAATCGCTTACCTGCCCTTCAAACTGGGCAGCAGATTGCGCCACGTTGCGGCGGGCAATGAGGATGGGGGCGCGATTTACGAAGCGCCCGTTGCCCCGCAGCAAGGGCTGGGTGATGGCGAAGTCCAGGGAAGAGGAGATGGAAGGGTTGAGAAAATTGTAGATGCTGTTGTTGGAAGATTTGTCGGCGCTCAAGCCTACGTTGAGTGTTGTGCCAGTCTGAAACATCTGAGCGTATCCAAACGCCGTTTGCTGTTCCAGATCGCTCAGCGTGGGTGCTCCCTGCAATTGGGAATAGGTGGCGGACTTGGTTCGTTCCGTGCTGAAGGTGGATGTCAGCGATGGATCAAAGTTTGCGAAGGCACGCTGCACGTCAAACTCCGCGTCCGTCACCGCCAGGCGATCGATGTGTACCTGCGAGTTATGTTCCAGCAGAAGGAGCATGGCGTCCTGAAGAGACAGGCGTAGCTTGCCGTCAACAATGTAGTCGCGGAAATTCTTGGTGTCCGGCAGTGGTTGTGGCGGACGAGGCGATGATGTCAATTCGTGGAAATAGTTTGGCTTGGGAAAAGTCTGGGCGTGGACAGGCAAAACCCAGGCGCCGAGGATCAGGCAGGCGGCAAGTAGTTTGCAGCGCATTATCAAGAACTCCTCACACGGCTTTCTTGCACTGATTTTGGAATGGCGGCATTAGTGTCGGCGCGAAAATCGACGCTGCACCACCGTGATGAATACGGAATCCCGTTGCCAAAGGGGCAGGGGAATGTAGCTTCAAACCATAGAAGGCGGCGCGCATAGGGTTAACGACACTGTTCACTTCGGCTGACTCTGCCCAACTCGACCCCCTCACCCCCCGGCGTCTTCACCAGCCGGGGCGGGACGGGTGAGGGGGTCACCCAAGAATCTATGATCACTTAATGCCCTGAAACCCATTAAATGAACAGTATTAGGGCTAACAACAGTGTTCTTCTCTCTCACTCATACCGTAGCGCTTCCACCGGATCGAGCCGGGCGGCTTTCGTGGCCGGATAGATTCCAAACACCAGCCCCACGGCCGCGGAAACCAGGAAAGCGAGCAGGATGGAGGTGAGAGTTACAATCGTTGACCATCCCGCCAGCCAGGCGATCAGCCGGGAAATCCCGAACCCGAAGAAGATGCCGGTGACGCCTCCCACGAAGGAAATGAGCACCGCTTCCACCAGAAATTGCCGCGCGATATCCCCTCGTGTTGCCCCCACGGCGCGGCGGACGCCAATTTCGTGGGTGCGCTCCAGGATTCCTGCAAGCATGATGTTCATAATGCCGATCCCGCCGACCAGCAGTGAAATTGCGGCGATGGCCACCATGACGATTTCAAAGATGCGCTGCGTGCTGCGTTGCTCGGCCAGCAACTCGGCAGGAACAATCACGCTGAAATCCCCGGCGTTGTGATGCGAAACATTCAGAATGCTGCGCACCACCTCCGCCGCCACGAAGCTGTCCGTCCGCGCGTCCAGGTGGAGATAGATGCCGTCGATTTCATCGTGATATTCGCTGTAGGTATCTTCCAGGCGCAGGAGGGCGGCGTAGAGAGGAACGTAAATCAGATTGTTCAGGTCTTGCGCGGGAAGGCCGGCCACGGGAGTCTGTGAACTGAGTTGCGGGCCGAGCACTCCTATCACGTGGAACCACTGCTCGTTCACCTTAACGTACTTACCTACCGCTTCCGTCTGCCCGAAGAGATTGGCGTAGGCCCCTTCGCCCAGCACGCAGACGGCTGCCGCGCGCGCATCCTCCTGGTCGTCGTAGAAGCGCCCTTCCACAACGCGCAGATTGACTATCTGCTGGTAAACGGGAGTAACGCCGTAAATCACCGGCATGTCGTGCTGCGGCTTGGGGATCATCTTGGAGGGCGTGAATCGCTTGCGTGCCGTTGATTGTTCAATGCCGGCGGTATTCGTGCGGATGGCGCGCAAGTCCTGGAAAGTGAGGCCGGGGGAAGTCTGGCGGATCTTCTGTTTCGCCTGCCAGTCGGTGGCTTCTTTAGCCTCAACAATGAGATTGCGCACGCCGAGTTGCTCGATGAACGCCATCACCTGCTGCTGCGCGCCGGCGCCGATCGAGAGCATGGAGACCACCGCCGCGACACCAAAGATCATCCCCAACATGGTCAGGAAGGTCCGCAGCTTGTGCAGAAGAAGCGATTCCAGACCATGGCGGAATTCCGGAAAATAGCGCGTCCAATGATACGCGGAGCCAGGAACTGCCGGCGCGGGCGGGGCGAGCGTGGTTACCGGAGCACTCATCGTTTGGCGCCTCCCAGCGGGGGTGAAGCAGCAGCGCCGGTGGAGGTTTTATGGGCCGCCTCCTCGGGATTGACCAGCGCCACTTCCGTACCTTCTGCAAGGCCTTCCACCGCAATGCGCGTTTCCGAGCGGCGTGCGATTTTTATCTTCTCCGGCGAAAATTCTTTCCCCTTGCGGACATAAGCCACCGGATTGCCGCTCTTGGCAAAGATCGCCTGGGGAGGAAGGTAGAGCACGTTCTTGATTTCCCCGGCAGAGATGGCAACCACACCCGTCTGTCCTGGACGCAACTGCGGATCAGGGTGCTCCAGCGCGATGACCACGCCGAACTTGCTCGTGCCACTGTCGCTGAACCAGGCGCTTTGCAAGGCCGCGCCGGCAACGTCCTTGACCTTTCCCGTAATCTTAAGGCGTGGCAAAGCATAGATTTCGATCTCGGCGGGCTCTCCGGGAGACAGGTTGGCGCGATCGATTTCCGCCACCTTCCCTTGCATTTCCATCTGCTCCATATCAAGCAGTTGCGCCACAAAGGCTCCCGGTTGAACCTCGTCCCCCTCGCGGTACTCGGGCAAACGCATGCCGGTAAAGTAGAAGTTAGTCTCGCGATTCTCCTGCACCGCCACCAGTCCATCCATGGGCGCGCGCAGATGCATGCTTTGAATGTTCTTCTGCGCCTGCTGCATGCTCAACCGGGCCTTGGCAAGCTTCTCCTCCGCCACGGCAATGTCAGCCTGGTTGGAAACGGAGTGCGACGCGATATCCTCCTTCAACTGCGACAAATGGCGGCGCGCTTCATCGAGCGCCAGCAGATTCTTCTTCGCGTCGATGGCGCTCACCAGGTCTTTCTTGCTCACATCCATCTCCGCCCGCCGCACGTCGAAATCCGCCTTCAACAGATCCACTTTGTCCTGCGATTCCTGCACCGACGCATCCGATTTTGCTTTGGCAATAGCCTGCTCGGCCTGCCGCAGGTCATAGGAGGCCATTTCCAGGTTGTGCTCCTGGTCGCTGGGATCGAAGTCGGCCACCAGGTCGCCGGATTTGACCCGGGCTCCCGTTTTGGCGAGGAAGATCAAGCGGAGCGAAGTGCCCACCGAAGGCGCCACCAGCATGGAAGTCTTGCCGGCGCGAAGCTCCCCCGAAGTGTAAATCATCAGGTCCAGGTTGCCGCGCGTCACCCGGATGGTGGGCACGCTCCGCTCCGGCCGGTGCATGCGTTTCAGGGCCATCAGCGTGCCGGTCGTAACGCCCGCGAGCAGCAACACGGCCATGGCGATTCGTATTATTTTGCGGGCATTCATGGTTTATCCACCACCACGGCAGGGTCCTTCAACGCCACCTTTTCACCCACGGCGAGGCCCGATGTAATGGCCAATTGCTCCTCATTGCGGAACCCAACCACCACGGGCCGCGGCGCAAACTTTGTGCCGGTCAGGATGTAAACCAGCGGAGCTCCCGCCTGGGAAAAAATCGCCGTTGCCGGAATCAGAATTGAGCCGGGAACGCGGTTCACGGCAATGCGTCCGCTGCCGCTCATGCCGGGACGAAGGCGGGGGTCTTTTGTATCCAATTCCAGAGTCACATCAAAATTGCGCGGCGGGGGCCAGGTGGTGAAATCCGTCTTGGCCAAGGCGCTGATCTGGACGATGTGGGCCGTGAACTCATGGTCCGGCACGGCATCCACGCGAATGGTAGCCGTCTGGCCCACTTGCATGCGGCCGCGGTCCACCTCGTCAATGCGTGTGTTCACTTGCAGTGTGGAATAATCAGGAAGCTCAGCGATGCTGGCTCCGTGCCAGGCGCGGTCGCCTTGCCGAAACTCCGGTGGGTTGTCCGAAAAAAATCCTCCGGCGCGCCAGTTGGGAAACAGCGTTACCACTCCTTCCGTGGGGGCGCGGAGTGTCATGGAAGCGATGTTCGCCTCCACCCGGTTCACATCGGCCAGGGCCTTGGCGCGCGTTTGCACTTTCGCGTTAATCAGCGCCTGCGAACTGGTCTGGTCTGACTTCTGCCGCGACTCAATTTCGCGAAGTTTCTGTTCCGCGTCGGCGAGCAGGAGTTTCTTCTCCGCCGCGTCAATGGGGGAGAGAATCTCCTGCTGGCTCACGTCCAGCTTGGCGCGTTCTACGTCGTAGTGGGCCTTGAGAAGGTCGGTGCGGTCCTGCTCCTCCAGCAAGTGGGCCTTGGCGCGCTCCTGCCCGATTTCCGCATCGGCCTGCTTCATGTCAGATCGCCGCTGGTTGAGGGTGTCGAGAAGCTTGGAGGTATCAAACTGGGCCACCACGTCACCCTTCTTGACGGCGGTGCCGGTTCTGGCCAGTTTGATGATCTGGATATCACCCGCCACGGATGGCGCTTTGAGCTGGATCGATTTCTGCGCTGTCACGTGGCCGCGGAACTGCACCACTTCGACAAATTCGCCACGCTGCACGATGGCCGTGGGGATTAGCGGAACCGCGCGGGAGAAGCGCACGGCCCCAAACGTCAATCCTGCCACCACCACCAGCCCCAAAATGATTACCAGGACGCGGTGCCGGTTCCAGATTTTCTTAAGAGGGCTGAACATTATGAGTGCGCCGTCCCATGCAGCTTCTTATGATGAATTGGCGGTTACCCAGGATTTCTCCTGACCAAATCCCCAGCGGCGAGGCCGGAAAGCACCACTGTCTCCACATCATTACTCTGGCCAACGGTTACGGGTTGCTTCTCAAAGCCCGTTCCACGCTTGACCGAAACATAGATTTTGCCGTTTTCCCGAATCAGGGAGTCACGCGGCGCCAGCAGAACATCTGGAAAGCGTTCAAGTTCCACGTCAACTGCGGCGGAAAGGTCAGGCAGCAACCGGGGATCCGATCCTTGAATAACAAAAGTCGCATTAAAGTTGTGGACCGCCTGCGATAGCGAACTGGTATTGCCGATGGCCGCGAGATGCTCAATCGACCCGCTCAGGACAAGGTCGGAATACGCGTCCAGGCGCACCTCCACGCGCTGAGCGACGCGCAGATAGGGGAAGTCCACCTGGTTCACGCGCGCCGTCACTTGCATGGCGGAAGGATCCACCACCTGCATGAACGACGAACCCGGCCATACTTCGTCGCCTTCCTGCGGGTCGCCCAGGGAACTGCCTTTCCAGATGGGATTCAGCACCACCAGCCCCTGCAGGGGCGAGTGGATTACCATGCGCTGAGAATTGGTCTGCGCGTATAGCATCTGGCCGTGCGACTTCTCGCGCTGGATTTCCAAATCCTTCAGTTGCGCCTGGCGGGCACGTTCTTTCAAGTCGAACGTTTCTCGTAGCTGCTTCAAAGTGGCGGCGTCTTGCTCAAGTGTAAGGCGGTTGCGATCGGCATCGATGCGTGAAACCACCTCGTTCTTCATCATCTCCAATTTGGCTTTTTTGTATTCGTCGTCCGCTGCCTGGAGCGCCGTCTGGTCCTTGGCCAGTTCGGCGGCATTGTCAGCCTGCTGCTTCTTGATCTTGTCGAGGAAGCCGAGGTAATCCGCCTGGCTGTCACGGAATTGCTTGAGCTGGTCCTGCTGGTCAAACTCGGCCAGCACATCACCCTTTTGCGCGCGTGTGCCGGCACGCGCCAGGCGGATCAGCACCATGCGCGATCCCCCGCCCGCCAACCGCGGCGCCTGCACCACGTAAGCGTGAACGGCTTCCGTGGAACCCGTGATGCGGATGGTGCGAACGAAATCCCCGCGTTTGATCACCGCCGTGCGCAAGTCGGCAGCCTTCACCACATTTCCCTTCTGCGCGTGGGACGCGAAGGTCAGGATGAGGGCGGCAGGAATTGCCCATAAGGCGACACGGAGAGTCCATCGGCCCATATGAGAGAAGAACGCATTAGGCAAGTAAACTTGCATAACAATTAATGACGTCGTGGGCAGTGACGAGACTTATTCGTCTCAAGTGAGATGCGGAATTTCAGAATAGGATAGCAAGGCTTCCTGAAAATTGAATGTGCTGCCTCCCCAAAATGGACATATTGACAGAGGGTCGATCAGGAGAACCAATTTCCCAGTTGTCATCCTGAACAGCAGCAAAGGACCTGCATTGGCTTTGCATTCAATCCGACCGTAGATCCCTCGTCCCTTATAAAGCCATAACTAATCTGACCTTAACCAACTGTGAAGGTTATAGTCCTTCATCTACGGGTTTGCAAGAACTTTGAAACATCGAACCGAAACGTGGAATTCCACCCCGAGCGCCTGTCAGTCAGACCACCCTCCGGCGCCCCGCGCCTTCCCCACGCTATGGCTACGGCGCGGTAAATCGGGTAGAATGCCTAGGTTGTTTCAGGCTCTTGCAAGTCACAACCCTTAATTCTAAATTCCAGAATAAGACCGCCCCGTGCGGAAGGAGATGCGCATGCCAGAACCAACTTCAGAGTCTTCCCTGAGCATTCGAGGATTGATCCTGGTTCCTGCTGTAATCACCTTGGGAATCACCCTGTTGCGGTTGGCCGGAGAACTACTCCATTGGTCGCCCCGGTTTTTCAGCACGGCGCCCGGCGGCGCCACGCCTGGCCTTGGCCCTGCAATCGTCGGGATTTCCTGGCTTCCGATCTTCTTCGGGCCATACTTCGCGGTGAAATTGGCGCGCTCGGGTCACGGCGCCTCGGGTGTATGGAAAACCTTTGGGCTGTCCCTGCTTGGGTTCCTCATCATGATTGCCGGCGGCTTCGTAGGGTTCGCGCCGCACATCAAATTCCCGGGCCGGGAAATCCTGGGCATTCTGCTGATCATCCTTGGCCCGACGCTGGTTGTGCTGGGCTGGCCCGCGCTCTTCAAGGTCTTGGTGGCCTATGGCTATGCGGCTCGAATTCCGGTGGCCATTGTGATGATATTTGCCCTGCATGGGCATTGGGGAACACATTACGACGCCCTGCCTCCCAATTACGCGGGGCCCACATCCTTTTTTGCCCAGTATATGGTGATCGGATTTCTGCCGCAGATGGTCATCTGGATTGCCTTCACGGTACTGGTGGGTTCGATCGTAGGCACCGTCGTGGCAGGAATGGTGTGCCGCGGCAATACGGTTCACGCCGTGTCCTGACGCCTGCCCTTCCCGACCGCCGCATTTGATTTCCTACGGTGGCAGAGGTATCTTGGAATACCTCGCTCCGCGGGCGAGGGTTACGTGTCACCAGCCCTTTTGTCCGCTGCGCTAATGCCACTTTTGACCAAGGGAGAGACATCAGTGATCATTGCAGACCTGGCGGAAATCGCCGGACGCACTTACCCGGCACGCCGCCGAACCCAGAATCTGGTGGGAGGCGCCAGCCCCATCCAGGCAAAGAACTTCTCCATAGGATGCGTTACGCTGGAGCCCCATGGCGGCCAGGTCCCCTGGCACAATCAGGAGCAGGAAGAGGTCTACCTGATTCTGGAAGGCGACGGCGAAGTGTGCTTGGGCGCGGAAAGAACTGCGATCAAGGCAGGCCAGGCCGTCTACATTCCCTCCAAAGTTTTTCACCAACTCACCAACACCGGCTCCACAACCATGCGCATGCTTTACTGCTACGGTCCGGCGGGCGACGTAGCGCATTGGCGCCAGGAATTGGATGGTACCCTGCCTCGCGCGGGCGTGGAAGCTCCAGCACTCCCCTCCGGTGCACAACCCCAATGCACGGGGATCGGTGGCTCCGATGATCGGAAGACCCGATAATCGGGAGATCCGGCGGGCACGCAGCATTTTGGGCGTGGGTTGCCTTTCGTTCACCCGATCGCCGGATCACCCGATCACCCGATAAGATAAGGATTGAATATGGATAATCAGAAGAACCATTCTATTGGAATCATCATGAACGGCGTCACCGGACGCATGGGTTTGAACCAGCACCTGCGCCGTTCGATCAGCGCCATCATGAAACAGGGTGGCGTCAGGATCAGCGATTCGGAAAGAATCATGCCGCGACCGCTGCTGGTGGGGCGGAACGCCGCCAAGCTTGAGGCGATCTCGCGGGAGTTCGGCGGACTGCCGTACTCAACGGAGCTCGATACCGCCCTCGCCGATCCAAAGTACTCCATCTATTTCGATGCGCAGACCACGGTGCAGCGCTTTGAGGGGGTCAGCAAGGCCATTGCAGCGGGTAAAAACATTTATTGTGAAAAGCCCGTGGCTGACACCCTGGAAAAGTCGCTGAAGCTCTGCCGGTTGGCGGAGGCCGCGGGGATCAAGCACGGCGTGGTGCAGGACAAGCTCTGGCTGCCGGGCTTCTTGAAGCTTCAACGATTGCGCGATATGGGTTTCTTCGGCCGCATTTTCGCCGTGCGCGGCGAGTTCGGCTACTGGGTTTTTGAAGGCGACACCATCCCCGCCCAGCGCCCCTCATGGAATTATCGCAAGGAAGAAGGCGGCGGGATCATCCTCGACATGTTCTGCCACTGGCGCTACATCCTGGACAACGTATTTGCCCCGGTGAAGGCCGTTTCCTGCCGTGGCACAACCCACATCGCCGCGCGGCGGGACGAGGGCGGCAAATCTTACGAGTGCACCGCTGACGATTCCGCTTATGCGACCTTTGAACTGGAAGGCGGCATCCTGGCACCCTTCAGTTCCTCCTGGTGCACCCGGGTTCGTCGCGACGACCTGCTGACCATTCAGGTGGACGGAACCAAGGGCTCGGCCGTGGCGGGGTTGCGCGACTGCTGGATTCAGCCTTACGGCGCAACGCCGCGCCCCGTGTGGGACCCGGATGTGCCCAGCGCCCTGAATTATTTCGACAGTTGGCAAAAGGTACCCGAGCAGGAAGTTTATGAAAACGCATTCAAGCGGCAGTGGGAACTCTACCTGCGCCACGTGGTGAAGGATGAGCCGTTCCGCTGGGGCTTGCTGGAAGGCGCCAAGGGCTTGCAGCTTGCTGAAAAGGGCCTGGAGTCATGGAGCAAACGCGCCTGGGTGGACATCGAGCCGCTGTAAGCAGGAGGCAGGAGTCAGAAGTCAGAATGCAGGTGGTTTTCGTGCGTGACGTTTGGCTTCTAATCCCAATGCTGTTCACTTGAGCTTACTGGCCCCGACTCGACCCCCTCACCCGTCCCGCCCCGGCTGGTGAAAGCACCGGTTGCGGTCCACCCTCTCCCCCAAGGGGGCGAGGGGTGTAAATTCAATTTAACCCTCCCCTCGCCCCTTTGGGGGAGAGGGGCCGGGGGTGAGGGGGTCGCATGACTTGCCCACCGACCGGTGACTAACACAAGTCACAGACCATTCAATCCGGCCCCCGGCCGGTGGCACTGCTGCCTTCTAACTTCTGGCTTCTGTCTCCTGACTCCTCCTTTACCGCGTCAAACTCACCGCCTTCCCCGTGCGAATGGATTCCTTTGCCGCGTCGATGATTTCGTTCACTCCTACATTTAGTTCTGCCGACACCGGGTCTTCAATGGGTTTGTTATTCCGAATGCAGTCGAGGAAATAGTTGATTCCGTCTATTTTCTCTGGCGGCAACGGCGGGGTGGCAACGGGCGAACCGCTCGGATTCTGAATGCCGGCACGTTGCTTGTCGGGTTGATAGAGCAAGCCGTCGCCCATCACCAGCAAGCTGCCCTGAGGACCGAAGAACTCTGCCTGGGTCTTGGTGTACGGCCAATCCCAGGAGGGGAGCAGAACGGCGGTGGCGTCGGGATATTCCAGCACGACCACCGCATCGTCCTCTACATCATTGTGCTGGGCGGTTTTGAGCTTGAGTGAGTAGGCGAAGACCCGCTGCGGCCGGCCCTTCACCCACATCGCCCAATTGGCCCCGTAGCACGCGAAGTCCATCAGGGCGCCCGCGCCATTCTTCTCGGGATCGTAAAGCCAGGCATTGAATTGCTTCGAGGCGCCGATTTCCTTGGGGCCCTGGTGCCCGAACTCGACAATGATCTTCTGGATGGGGCCTACCCTGCCGGCCTTCAGG
The DNA here is from genome assembly GCA_031292775.1 of Acidobacteriota bacterium. GTDB lineage: Bacteria > Acidobacteriota > Terriglobia > UBA7540 > UBA7540 > Bog-366. The sequence goes on from JARLGN010000318.1 coordinate 14,445, forward strand.
AGCGCGGCGGCTTCCTGCGTCGCGGGTGACCAGAGGGTGGGATAATTCACCATCAGCTTGATGCCCGCCGCACTCGCCACACGCGCCATCTCGCGGGCGTCGGCGCCATTCTGGGCCATGGGCTTCTCCGTAAAGAAGTGGATGTGCCGCTTGGCGCAAGCGCGCAGGATGGGCAGATGCAGGTTGTTGGCCGTGGTCACAATCACCGCATCGGGTTTCATCTGGTCGAGCATCTCAGTGTAATCACTAAAGAATTTGACGCTGGCGGGAACCCGCGCCTTCGCCTTCTCAATCAATTCTGGGTGGGTATCCGAAACTGCCACCAATTCCGCATTCGGAGTATTCAGAAGAGTTTTCATCCGCCCCCACACGTGATCGTGGTCAAGGCCGACGACGGCGAAACGAGTCCTCGCCGCCTGGGCAAACCCCATGCTTACTCCCAGGCTGATTAAAAGGACCAGGTAGAAGAACTTTTTCATGGCTGCACCTTCTTGAATTGAAAATGGCTGCGCGTTCCCGGCGGGGATTCTACTACAAATCGCCGCTCTCAATCCTGGTGAGGTTTTGCGCCAAGTCATTTTGCGCCAAGTCAGGTTGACCTCTTTGCTTATAGGCTGTAGCATGGGGTCAAAGGGCAAAGGCGGAGGTTCCCCCGAATCTGGATCAGTTGGCCGGCTGTGAGGAGTATCAAGTGCCATCCAGGCGAGCAAAACGCTTTCGAACCATAGCCGACACCGAGGTGGGATTTGTCGGAACCGATGTGAAGTTCTCCGCGCCCCTTCTCGATTTCAGCCCTTTTGGCTTGTCCGTAAAGACTTCCCAGGAGGTAAAGGTGGGAACGGTCTTCCGGCTGGGCGTCAAAATTGGCTCTGATTACTTTCGTGCCGCAGGAGTTGTTCGGGCGAAGATCCCTGAAGGGTTCGCCGTGGAATTCCTGGCTATGACGTCTACCGACCGTGCGTTGATGCGCCGCCTTTACCTGCGCTTGGATATGGCCGCTCGCGCCGAGTGACGCCGCTCCGCCAGTTGCCGGGTCAGCCGCGGAGGCCGTATTGGAAACAAGCGCCGCCTGGTGCAGGTCCGGCTATCCCGTCCAGGTAATTCCACCCAAGGAACTTCCGTACCAAAATTTTTGTCAGGCAATACCGGTCGAAGTTTGGTCTTTTGAGCATCTTAACAAGTAGGGCGGCCCATCGCCGTTTAAGCCTGCCGAAGTGTGGACCTGGCCACGCTTGGTTGCTGTACCCGCCAGAATTTAATGGAATCGCAGGGAGGAATTATGTACGTCGTTTCAGGGGGGCCGTTGCGCTCTTTCGCCGGAAGGGTCGGGATCGCTCTAATGTCGGCATTGGTGTTTTCGCTATGCGTACAGGCTGCCCCGAGCAAGGATTTTCTTCATAACCTCGACAGTTCCATGGAGTCCCTGGTGCAACAGGTTTCTCCTTCCGTCGTCCAGATTCTGGTAACCGGGTACACGACGGTCGATTCGCATGGTCAGGGTGATACGGCCCTGATCGGCCGCCAGCGGACCCTTGGTTCCGGCGTCATCGTAGACCCGGAGGGGTACATCATTACCAACGCCCATGTGGTGGAAGGGGCCGTGCGGGTGCGGGTGGTGATGTTTACATCGGAGAACAGCAATTCACCCCATGCCACCTTGCGTTCCCGAACCACAACTATGGACGCACGCGTTCTGGGCGTGCACACGGGCACCGATTTGGCCTTGCTTAAGATCGAAGCCAGCGGTCTGCCGGCGCTTCCCTTTGGCAGATACCAGGACTTGCGCCAGGGTCAATTGGTGTTCGCCTTCGGAAGCCCGCAGGGCTTGGGAAATTCCGTAACCATGGGGGTGGTGAGTTCAACTGCACGCCAGCCTGACCCGGATCGCGCCATGGTGTACATCCAAACCGACGCGCCCATCAATCCGGGAAACAGCGGTGGACCGCTGGTGGATATTGATGGCAGGGTGGTGGGGATCAACACCTTCATTCTGTCGCAAGGCGGGGGAAACGAAGGCCTGGGCTTTGCGATTCCCAGTGCCGTGGTGCGGCGCATTTATGACCAATTGCGCAAGCATGGCCACGTTCACCGCGAGGAAGTCGGCGCGGCCGTGCAAACCATCACTCCAACCCTGGCGGCTGGATTGGGCCTCACGCAGGACTACGGGGTGATTGTCTCCGACGTCTTGCCCAAAGGTCCTGCTGACACGGTGGGCTTGAAAGTTCAGGATATCGTCCTGACTCTGGATGGAAAGCCGGTGATGAACGTGCCGCAATTTGACGCCGCGTTTCAGTTGCGGATGGCGCCAGCGCCCCTGCATTTAGAGGTCTTGCGCGGATCGCAAAAGATTTCGCTGGAGATTCCCGTAGTCGAGCAGCAGGACGAGATGGATCGCCTTGCCGACACACTTGACCCGGTGAACGACCTGGTTCCCCAACTGGGATTTCTTGGCGTGCAGATCGACCGCCGGATTTCCGAGATGGTCCCGAGCTTGCGCATGGCCTCGGGAGTTATCGTGGCGGCGCGCACCGCCTTCGGCAACAGCGTCGAGTCGGGATTGGCCACGGGCGACGTGATCCACGCCATGAACGGCATTACCATCATCAGCCTAGACACATTGAAAGCGGGCATCAAGCAATTCAAACCCGGCGACCCCGTGGTGCTGCAAATCGAACGCAGCGGCCAGTTGCTGTACCTGGCGTTTGAGATGGAGTGAGCACTCTTCCCGCCGGAAGCCCTGAGCGATGACCTGCGGCTCCGCCGGTTGCTATCGTGAAAATAACTGTGCAGTGGGCGCCTTGGACCGCGCCAGCGGCAGAACACTGCACCCAGCCGCCGCAATTTTGAAATGCGAATTGGAAATTCAGGTTAAAATGCTCCGCGTGTCGAGAATCCACAACCTTTTTCTGATAGTCTTCATCCTGACCTGCTCCGGCGGACTGTTGGCGCAGGTGAGTCCGGAGACGGACTCGTCTGCATCCCCCACGACGAAGCCAATCGCCAAGGCCAAAACCCCAACGCAGCCGCACAAATTCTGGGACACGGAGAACAGACTGTTGTTTACCGGCGTCGGCGGCGCCCGCATGTTGGACTACGCTTTCACCCGCCACCTGCGTGATCAGGGGAATAACGAATGGCTGCTGAGCAATTCCATCGTCGATAACCGGCCTCTTTTTGTGGGAATTGAACTGGCGGGGACGGCGGCGTCAATCGGTGTTTCCTACCTCTTCCATCACTATGGCCACCATAGCCTGGAGCGTTGGGTGTCCGTTGTCCACATCGGCGTGGGAGTGGGCGGGTCTATTCATAACTACGCTTTGAAACCACCACAAACAGTCTTCATCGCGGTGCCAGCAACGACGATTCAGCCCGGGCGGTAGTGCTCTGGTTGAGCCCCCAAAGGGTGCACCGTCCAAATTTTGCCCAAGCCGTTGCACTGGTGGGGCCGCCCCTGGGGGGCAAAGGCGCCAGAATAAGTGTCGTTTCCGGGAATCTGCAAGCCCGCGTAGCAGGCGAAAGACCGTCACTCGTGTCCAAGACAGATCGCTCCAGGTTGGGGATGAAGTGCAGCACAAGCGCTTGTTATGCGGGGAAGGTAGGGCACTTTCTCACACTGGCGGTCGAGCCAACCTGTTTCCAGCAGAGGTCGAGGAAACTCACTGCCCTCGCCCCCTTGGGGGAGAGGGTGGACTGCAACCGGCGTTTTCATCAGCCGGGGCAGGACGGGTGAGGGGGTCAAAAACTCTGGGGCCTACTGAGATGCTGTCGACGTAGAGGGCATTTCACTTTTGCCTTTTGCCCTTGCTATTGCTGCTCCGTCGAACGAATTCCATTTTGGTAAAGACCCCCTCTCCCCCAAGGGGGCGAGGGAAAATGAATCGTTAGTCTGGCGTCGTATTCCCGATCGTGCACAAGGAAAACCATGTTCGCTACGTGACGCGTCTGCTAATTTGGACAGCAGTGAAAGACCCTAGCCCATGGCGTAAGCCGTGGGTGAATTGGTACGTCACCGCGCCCGAGCCCCGTAAGGGGCGAAAGAAATCGCGATTAGAATTAGCGGCGGAGTTGTTTTCTTCATCGGTTGACGCCATGGAGTAGGGATGTAAGATCACCGTAACGATGGCTTCTTTCGCCCCTCTGGGGTTGGGGAAATTATAGGGCGACCTCTACACCCATAGCTCACGCTATGGGCTACGGTCTTTCGCCCGCTACGCGGGCTCGCTGCCTATGGTGCTTATTCTAGCGCCTCTGCCCCCCGCGGGCGCGGTCGGCAAATTCAAATCGAGGTCGTCTGGAAGCCTGAACCTTCCAGACGACCTCGTGCTTACACCTTATCCGGAATGGTAAATCCCTTGCGGTAGCCGCGATCCTCGCCGCGCAGCATCCGGTTGGCCTCTTCGTCGCCGATCACCTTTTGATTGACGGGATCAAATTTCAGCGTGCGTCCCAATCGATAGGATGTATTGGCAAGATGAATCAAAGTGGCAGTGATGTGGCCTTCCTCGATGGGCGCCGGGATATCCTCCTTCTTGCGTGAGCGCACACAGCGGACGAAATTCGCCCAGCGGTCTCCGGGACGTGTCGCGCTGGGACCAGGCTCATTATCTTCTCCCAGGAACGTCCGGTAAGAGTCGTAACCCGTAAACGCCATGTATCCCTTGGACCCGTACACGAGATTCCCGCACATGGCCTTGGGTTGTTTAATGTGGGCGTGGCCCGCCGTTTCCGGCAGTGCCGCCGCGCCGGCGCCAAAACCGGGCAAACCAATTTCCGCTTCCGTGTTGCTCATCCAGTGGCGAACTTCAAATTCCAGCATGCGGCGGGTTCCATCAGGCATGTCGAACTCAAACGAACAATTCAGGATGTTGGGGGTCTGCTGATCGTCCTTGAACATGACGTGGCCCCCCATGGCGGAAACCTTGTTGGGGAACCCCACGCCCAGCGCCCAGCGCGCCTGGTCCATTTCATGCACGCCCTGATTGCCCACATCGCCGTTGCCCGTGTCCCAAGCCCAATGCCAGTTGTAATGGAAACGGTTCTTGGTAAAAGGCTTCCTGGGAGCGGGGCCGGTCCACAGATCGTAGTCCACGCCCGCGGGCACTGGCTCTACTTTGGCAATGCCGATGGTGTTACGCCACTTGTAGCAAATCCCGCGCGAGAGGTAAACGTCTCCAATAACTCCTTCGCGAAGCTTCTGCACTCCCTCAATGTAACCTTCCCCGGAGCGGCCCTGCGTACCATGCTGGACGATGCGGTTGTACTTGTGCGCGGCCGCAACCAGTTGATGGCCTTCCCACCAGCAGTGCGAACAGGGCTTCTCAACATACACATCCTTCCCCGCCTGGCACGACCAAATACCCATCAAGGAATGCCAATGATTGGGAGTGGCAATGGAAATCGCATCGATGGACTTGTCTTCCAGTAGCTTGCGAATATCCTTGTAAACCTTGGGCTTGGGCATGCCCCAACCGGCAATGTCCTCCAGCCGTTTGGCGATGACCCGATCGTCGATATCGCAAATAGCGGCCACTTCCGCGTCGGGAACCTTGGCGTATCCCTTAAGATGGTCGCCCCCTTGCCCGCGCACACCGACCACCGCAATTCTGACCCGGTCGTTGGCTCCCAAGACTCTTTCCGGAAACACGCTGACGCCACTCAGGGCTGCCAGGCTGGCGCCACTGGTAATACCCGCCCGCAAGAATTCGCGTCGATCAAGCTTCACATCCCTTTCCATAAGTCCTCCTCAAATTGGGGCCACTCGCATTCAATCAGGCGGGAAGTCTTCCTATTAAGCCCCGATAAAACTCTTTCCTGCCGCCAATGATTATCCCCCACCTCCCAGGGGAGGCAAGAACCAAATATGAGGCCAATCATCCATGAATTGCGGAGACCATTCTCTCAACCGCTGCGCGACGCGCCTTGGAGTGCGGCGGCTCGACGCCGCCTTTGAACGTACGGTACCACAATTTGCATATTCGTTACGTTTCACTCGACGGCAACCTACCACCTTCCGCGTGCGACGCACGTTTCGACACGGCAGATCTCCGTCGCATCCGAAGGCGGCGTCGAGCCGCCGCACTCCAAGGCGCGTCGCGCGGTAGTTCAACTGAGATTATTGATTCATCGAAGTTCGGCAAAGGGGCAACAGACGTATGGCAATACAATTTGCGTCTTCGTTGCATTTCGTTCGACGGCAAATTACCACGTTCCGCGTGCAACGTGCATTTCGACACGGTAGGTCTTCGTCGCATTCCAAGGCGGCGTCGAGCCGCCGCACTCCAAGGCGCGTCGCGCACTCAGCTTGGATCAGGCGCCCAATCCAAGGCAAAGTCATCCGGTACGCTTAGCCGTTCAGTGCCAAATTTCATGATGGTTCTGTAGAAAGACGTCGTCGCTTGCCGCTGAAACCACCCCGCTGAGCACCATGGGTAAAGCGACGGTTCACGGACAAGCCCATGATGGACCGCGTTGCGATGCACGTAACTGAGTCGGGCAAAATAGGATTTCTGATAGGTGAGGTGGGTTTCCCAATACTGAAACCACACTTGGCGGCCTGCAGTGCCATCCCATCCGTTGGCTGCTGTCGCGGTCTGAGAGTGCAGTTCGTTGAGAAAAATAGGCAGAGTGCCGGGTCGGGGAGGCGAAAGGGCAACGAAGTGGTAGTGATTGGAGAATACCGCCCATGCCTGAAGGTTCCATTCGTATTTCATCGCCGTTGCTTGCAGCGCGTCGCACAAAGCGCGCAGGCGGGCAGCGCCGCGAAAGTGATGTTGTTTCAAATACGTTCCGCAGGTCACCATATACGCTCCGGCTTCGGTAACTCGATGAAGTGGACTATGGGGCCAGTCAACCATAATTTGTGGAAACCAATCTCTCAACCGCTGCGCGACGCGCCTTGGAGTGCGGCGGCTCGACGCCGCCTTTCAACGTACGGTAATGCAATTTGCGTATTGGTTACGTTTCACTCGATTGCAAATTACCACGTTCCGCATCCGACGTTGATTACGACACGGTAGATCTCCGTCGCATTCCAAGGCGGCGTCGAGCCGCCGCACTCCAAGGCGCGTCGCGCACTCAGTTTGCATGAGGTGCTTCTTCCCTTGGCGCGTCTCTACGACTTCTGATGACAGGTTCGGTGGCGGCCCGGCCGCACTGCTCTGCCAGCAGGGCTCGCGCTGCGCCAGCCCCCCGCTATTCCTTGTTTGCTGGCGGTGACACCACGGTCTGCCTCTCCATGATGGTATAGTCCGAGGGCACTTGGAAAAGCTCGGCGGGTGGTTCACTGAGATTGATATTGGTGAGGCGCGTCACTATTTCACCTACCCGCGGGTCTTTGGTGATGTGCAAGACCTGCGCGCGAAGCTCATCCGAATACCAGTTTTCCTGGGTGTACTGGATGGGCCGATCGTTGCCCTCCGCTCCTGCCGAAACGGTAAAGGTAGTGAGCGAGCCCCTCGCTGTGACTCCTTCGAAGTCTTGCGTGCCGAGATCCACACGTTCCATGGCAGGTGGCGGCGGCTTGGGTACGCGGTTCGGATTCGATAGCGCGGTCGCTTGAACGCCCGGACCCTCCACGGTTGGTTGCAGCGGCGCGGTCGGGCGATTCGCCGGGACCGAAATGGTTTGGGCAGGAAGCGATGACGCGTGGGGGCGCATTTCTGTCTTATACGCCTGATGAGCGTAAGGATTTAGGTGATAGCTCACACCGGCCACGGGATCAACGATGATCACGTTAATGGGTATGTCAACCAGATCCCCCGGTCGGTTTCGGAAGTCCTCCTCACGCGTCCGCCCTTCACTGTCCCGGTATTTCTTGAGGAGGCTCCGGCGCGTAATAGTTGTGCCGTCTGCCAAGGTCTGAGTCGTTACAAAGACCAGATCGGCTGAGTACGGAGGCGGCGGCGGACGTCGAGCCCCGCGACCGGCGGCGGCCCCTCCCGAAACTCCCGATGTCGCGGGCTGGGACTCCGGCGACTGCTGAGCGACCGAAGAGCGGCTGATCACCAACATTGTCACCACACATATGAAGAATAGGAAACGATGAAATGGGCAATTCAAGATTTCACCTCCGGCGTTTGGCATCTTAGACGTGGGCTGGCGCAGGGTGCAACCCTGCGATTCGCGTCGGCTTAGCTCCTTTGTAGGCTTTTTGCGTGCCGATATTCCAATCCAAATCCGATCAAGAAAATAACTCCCGCTATCCAACCTATATGAGGTACGAAGAAGACTATCCCCCAATTTCCACTGTGATATCGCATGTATCTTAGGATCGGAACCACAATATGGTGGAATAGTGTGGGGATCAATAGCAGCAGGACGATAAATCCTAAGACAGCAACTAAACCTGCCAAAATGCTTTTGATGACAACCATTGGGCGATTATACCTCCACTTGTTGGGCGGGCTGGCGCAGGGTGCAACGCTGCGATTCGCGCCTTACAGACCATGGTTGGCATGCCTGGCAGGCTGGCGCAGAGCGAGCCCAGCTCTCCGATTCACGTCTTCATCCACGTCCGCCGATTTGCCCATTATCTGCACGATTTGTCCGCCTTGACCATGGACCGGCTTGCTTGATTCGCCTAAGTCGCAGGGCTACGCTTGCCCTGCGACAGCCCGCCCATTTACGAGCCGCGGAGTAGTGCTGAAATGCGCACAACTCCGCGCTACCAGCTATGAAACTCGGCTCAGTTTTGTCCAGTCGTTTGATCCAGGTCACCTGGGAAATAATCCCAGGGTTGGCGCTTGTACCCTAATAGGCTAGCTGAATCTGGCATTGCATACCCAAACCCGAAATTTCCCCATTTCAGACCTTTATCCTCAAAATAGACATGATCGACCACAATCGAACACTTCGTCACATTGGAGAAGGGCATCCTCGCTTCAATCTTCTCCTTGATAGCATCGGCAAATACAGAAAGCGAAATGGTTATCTCCTGGCCGGGGCCAAACTGGAGGGGATGCCCAGTACCCGTTGGAATAACAGCCCTGGGACGATTGAAGTAAGCGGCAACTGCTGGGCTTGGTACCTGGCCTAGCTTTATGTTGAAGGTATATTCGGCAGCCTCAGGAAAACCGACGTCGATCGAAACGAATACGATGTTCAAGGATGTAAGATTCTTGAGCACAAACGACAGATTTCTGATCCAATCATCGCCAGCGGCGAAGCGCTTGCCGGGAATCTCCGGAATCCGGCGCCTTCCGGGGTGAATCGGTTCCCCATTCGCTGTAATCTTGATTACTTTCACCGCATCCCGTGAATGATCCGGCGAGATCAGAACCATCTTTGCCTCCCCGATGTCCTGACCTTGAGCACTGGGAACGAGACCAGTTAAGTCGCCGCGCGCGCCTTCCGGCTTGGTCGCAGCGTCCTTCTTTTCATGTACATAAAAAATGACCACCCTCCCACCCATTGTCCCCGTTGGACCGGTCGACGTCTCCGCCCGCACGTCATCGAAATATCCTGTGTTCTTTAGTGCGGTAACGTCGCGGTCGATTTTGGCTGGATCGTAAATGTCTCCCAGAAATATTGAGATGCTCTTTCGTAACGTCGAGGCCGGTATCCTGTTGTTGCCGCGAATAATGATTCCAGTAATTCTGTCCGGACCGCCGACCGCCAGAGGCGCAATTCCGGGGCCACCTGCCCCACATTTAAGTCCTAAGTTCAGGACTGAATTTTCCTTCTTACAGCTTTCTATAGCGGCATTGAGTTTGTAGCGAATTTCCGCGTTGGAAGGATCCATCTTCAAACCTTCCTGGTATGAGGCGATGGCATCATCGTACTTGCCTTGTCCCAGGTAGAAATCACCGTGGCCAATGCGGGTACGGATGGAGATTGGAGTCGGCCGGGTTGGGTTACCCGCCCCACAGGTAAAGCCCTCGTTCAGGGCTGCGTTTTCCTTCTTGCAGGTTTCTATGGCTCGGTTGAGTTTGTAGCGAAGTATCGTGTTGGAGGTATCCAGTTTAAAGCCTTCTCTATACGAGACAATGGCGTCATCGTACTCGCCACGCCCCATGTGGAAATCACCAAGCGCGATCTTGTCCTTAGTTTCACGCTCCAGTGCCGACAAAGGCGCGGCGACGGGGCTGGGATGCGGTCGTGTGCCGGGTGCCGGCGAAGGCGTAACAACAGGGCGAGTCCTCGCGCAGCTAAGGCCTTCGTGCAGAAGGTCCTCCTCCTTTTGGCAATTTCTAATGGCATTGTCGAGCTTCCGATGGACTTCCGCGTTGGACGGTTCCAGTTGCAAGCCCTCTTCGTACATAGCGATGGCCTCATCATACTCGCCTCGCCCCATGTGGAAATCACCCATCATGATCCGCTTCCGAGTTTCACGATCCAGTGCCGGCGACGGCGCGGCGGGGCTGAGAATCGGTCGCGAGCCGGGTGCCGGCAAAGGCGGGACAGGGGGGTATTGCGACCCGCACTTCAGACCGTTATTCAAAATGGCTACTTCCTTGGAACAGGCTTTGATGGCTCCGCCGAGTTTCTGACGGATTTCGAAATTGGAAGGATCCAGTTGCAAGCCTTCTTCATAGGAGTCGATAGCGTAATCGTACTCGCCACGCCCCATGTGGAAATCACCCATCGTGATTCGCTTCCGAGTTTCACGGTCAAGCGCCGACGAAGGCGCGCCGACGGGGTTAGGAACCGGTAGTGATCCGGGTGCCGGCAAAGGCGGGACAGGGGGGTAAGTCCCTCCGCAGCTGAAGCGTTCATTCAAAACGGCGACTTCGTTCTTGCACTCTCCAATCGCACCTACGAGCTTCCGAGGGATTTCTTGGTTGGAAGGATCCAGCCGCAAGCCTTCCACGTAGGAGGCGATGGCGTCATCGTACTCGCCTCGCCCCATTTGGAAATTACCCAAATCGATTTTTCCCTTAACCGCCATTGCGTCGACGGGCGGCGCTGGGGACTTGGGGTTCGGCGGCGCGGGTTGCGGTTCGGTCGCAGCATTCTTCCTTTCACGAACATAGAAAATGACCACCGGTCCACCCTTCATCCCGGCTGGGGCATACGACGTCTCTTCCCGAACGGCATCGAAGTACCCTGTGTTCCGCAGCGCTGTTTCGTCGCGCTCGATTTGGGTTGGATCGTAGATGTCTCCCGAATGAATCGAGATGCTCTTTCGAATCGTCGAGGCTGGTATAACAATGTTGCCGCGAATAACGATCGCTTCGATTCTGTCCTGACCGCCGGCCGGCTTCTCGTGCACATTGAAGATGAGCAGTTTTCCGGCATTTGTTCCCGCTGAGGCATCATACAATTGCGCGCCAACGCCATCGAGGAGCCCTGTATTCTTCAGCGCCGTGACGTCGCGCTCGATTCTGACGGGATCGTAAGGGTCTCCGGGATGAATTGAGATGCTCTTTAGCAATGTCGAGGTTGGTACTACAACGTTGCCGCGAATGACGATTTCAGTAATTCTCTCATGACCGCCATCTGCCGCAGGTGGGGCCGGGGGCCTGTCGTATAGCGTTGCCGAAGGCTGAGGTGCGAATCCAATTGGCGGCTCCATCAGCGGCTTTTCGACGTGCTCGATCACCAGAACGTCCACATCTGCCTCGGAGGGCTCCAAGGTCAAGCCAAGTTGACCCTGCATGGCGGTATAAAGGTCGGGTAGCCGATTCTGACTCGGTGACGGCGTCCAGTGGTAGCTGCCCGTGAATTGATCCTTGCCGGGTTCCCACCTTAATGAAAAATCGTACCGATCTGCCATCTCGGTTTGATCGACGATTGGCCGGTCCATGGCGGTTCTCTGCATGATACTAATGAAGTCCCGCACTGCGCCATTCGTCATGTGCAACATGACTCCACCGGGGACATCAGTCTCTATGAAGGGGTGCAGCACCCGGCCCGATTCATTCTTAATAAGCTTCGGTCCATCGGTTGCGACCGAAAGCAGGTAGACCGGAATCCTCCTTGTCTCGTGGTGCAACGAAAGTTTGAAGCGGTCGGCCAAGAAATTTCGGACCATCATGTGCCACTGAGACTCGGTTGGCTGCTCCGGCTCGCCGGGTACTGCCGCCATATTGAACTTGTCCTTATCCATCCAGTCCGGCCCGCCCACAATCTGCCGGAGCTGAATATCGTACGCATACTCCAGCACCGCATCCAAAGTTGCGTTGGCCACATAAAAGCGCCAATTCCGTGGCGTGCCGATGGCGCGGTTGTAGGCGTTAGGATTGCCCGGCGTGATTGTGCCAGATCGGAAATGCAGAGTAGCGTCGGTGGTCTCCGCGTGGACCTCCGGCGGATTTATAATCCGTTGGCCGAGAAGGAGACCAGATGCGGCCAGGAGAACACCAAGCATGTACCGAGGCGCCATTGCCGAGCGAAGGCGTCCAATTCCCTTTTGGAAATCTCCGTGGATCCGCATCCTATCCTCCTGGTTCCATGCACAGGTCCCGCGCCAGTCGGGATTCCCGGCTTTTCATTCCTATTTAAGGCAACCCGTCGCAACAAAGAAAATGAGCATGGCTATTGCCACTTATCAGTTAGGCGCTACACGAACAGACGCTGCTGATTCCACGACGGGCGGCGTCATGTCCACGAATTTGTAGTCGGGCGGAATTGCGAACAGCTCAACGTCAGGTTCGTTCACATTGATGTTTGTGACTGTCACCGTCAGTTGGCCAGTGCGTGGGTCGCTGTGCCGCTTGAGCACATTGATGTGAAGCTGTTCACTGTACCAGATTTCGTCGCTGACAATAACGGGGCGGTTGGTGCCGCTGGCGTCGGCGGATATCGTGTAGATTCTGCGGTAGCCATGAACGTCGAGGCCGTCCATCACGTCGGGGCCAAGGTCTTGCACTTGAAGGTTTGGGGTCATAGTTCGCGCGCTGGCTTCGGCCAGCCACCAATTGCCCGGAGGTTCGGTTGCCGGCGGGTTGGGGAGTATTCTCTGCCGCGCTATATGCGTGTAGGGGTCTAGAAAGGTATTCAGCCTCGTCTCCGGATCGTAAATATGAATTGAAAGGAGGATGGGCTCTCTGGTTGAGGAGGCAGGCAAGACCTCGCGACCCTCATTGTAGATTCGCCCCTGCGAATCGCGAGCAATATGGGCTGTGCTTTTGCGGTGAAAAGCGCTCCCGTCGTTGAGGACCTGCTCCATATCCTGTTCGGCCTCAGCGGAAAACGGGGCATCGGGCACGGGCGTAACAAAAACTCCTCCATTAAATGCCGGGCCGCTCAACGTCGCACCGTCCGGCGCTGGGGCCACGGCCGGGGAGGGGATTTCCGCAGGCTGAGCGGGAGCGGCTTTGGGCATGACCATTCCAATTATTTTGCCCTGACTGCCGGCCACCACAGACGTTACCGGAGGCGCGCCAAATCCGGATGGCGTTCCCGCAGACTCTACGGCCGACACTCGGGCGGTCGTCTGCGCGGGCGGAGGAGTCTGTGGACCCGCCGTGGCCGCGACGTATGCGATTGGCAATCCCAATATCAGAATCGCCGCCAGGCCCCATCGGGTGACCCGGAGCGATAAGGCGGTTCCATCCAGAATGCGATGAATGCGCTTTTCGATTCCGCCATAGCGTGCCACGGGTACTCCCTGCCAATTCGCCCGCCACACGCCGCGGCGGATGAAGTCCAACAGGATTTCCGCGTACAGAGTGCGGTCGCGCGTTGCCTCGACTGCGGCATCGTCGCTTAATTCCTCCGCCACCCGCACGATTTGCCGATGCAGGAACCAGCTTAGCGGCGTGGGCCACAGCAGTACCCGATGAATTGCCGAGAGCAATTGGACGGCGGGGTCGTGGCGCTGGACATGCGAGCGTTCATGCGCCAGCACCGCATCCATCTGAGCGCGAGTCCACTGGCGCCAATCGCCGGGAAGGACGATGGCCGGGCGGAGGATTCCCAGCGTTACCGGCGACGCGATGCGATCCGATTCGCGAATCTCAATTCCTTCCGTTGCCTGACCGGTCACTCGACTGCGGCGGAGCAGCCGCAGGCTGATCGCCAGCCCAAAGCCGAGGCGCAGCAGAAGCACGAGGGCGACAAGAACGTACAACATGACCGCGGCACGCGCCCAGTCGAAGCGTTTGGAAATGCCAGCGCTGGACCTCTCTACTGGGATATTTGAGTTGGGCGCTGCGGGCGCCGCTTCCACGCTTGGGGAAACGCTGGGACTGGGCCTCTCCATTTGGACATTTGGGTTGGGCGTTGCGGGCGCCGCTTCCGAGCCTGGGGAAACGCTGGGATTGGACCTCTCCACTTGGGCATTTGGGTTGGGCGCTGCGGGCACCGCTATAGTCTCCGGGGAAACGCTGGGACTGGGCCTGTCCATTCGAGCGTCCGGGCGGGGGACTGGGCGCACCGGCGGCGGCGCGTCATCGTGGACCATCACGGGCGCTTCCACCCGCACCGTTGCCACCCGCATGACCGCGATCGGCAGCTTGGGCAGTACCGCCGTGAGCGCCGGAATCGCCAGGGAGCCGCACAGAATTGCCGTCCACGCCGCCAGACGGAGGGAGGGATCCTTTACGCGCAGCGCCCGCATCAGCAGCGCTCCGCATACGATCAGGATGGAGGAACGAAGCGCCCACTCGGCCAGAAACTGTGTCATGTCTTCTTCTCCCGGCGGGATGCAATCTTCTCCGCCAGCCGCTTTAACTGCTCCGGTTCGAGTAACTGGTTGTCAACCAATCCCACCAGCAAATCCTCCACGGACCCGCCGCAAAAGCGGTCGATGAGCTGCTGCGCCGCGTGAGCCGCCACGTTGCGCTTGGTGTCCACCGCGCGGTAAA
>JARLGN010000319.1 GCA_031292775.1 Acidobacteriota bacterium
AGTGCCTACGGGGATTCCCCGCCATTCCGCTCCGTGCGCGTGGGCCGCGTCCTCAATGAATGCCAACCCATGCCGCTTGGCGATGGCGCACAGGGCATCGACGTCCGCTGGATGTCCTCCGAAGTGGACCGCGAGGATGGCGCGTGTGCGTGGGGATATGGCCTGCTCCACGGCTTCCGGCGAAAGGTTCAGCGTGTTCGGATCGATATCGGCGAATACCGGTACACCGTGCCGGGTCAACACGGCCATCGCTGTCGAGATGAAGGTGATGGGGGGAACGATGACCTCGTCCCCACACTGAATTCCAATCGCGCTCAGCGCGGCTTCGATCGCCACCGTACCATTGGAGCAGGAAACGGCATGTTGGACTTTATGGAGACTGGCGAAGGCTGACTCAAACTCCTTGACCTTTTCATTGTAGCCACCCCAGGAGCGGCTGCGCAGAACTTCCAGCAGCGCGGCCTCCTCTTCTGCTCCGTATGCCGGCCAGGGGGTAAAGGGTGCCTGCCGTACCGGTTGTCCGCCGCAAAGTGCAATATCCATGTTATTGGTCTCCTAATCCAGGCTCTTTTGCTTACTTGTTGCGCGAGCGCGCAGCTTGGAAATTGTTCCGCAGGTTTCCTGTAACGCTTGGGCAATCTCCCGGTCCCTCTGTGGAGTTACCCGAGCTGCGGGGCCGGAAACGCTGATCGCGGCGGCCACCTCGCCCTCGGGCGTCAGGATCGGCGCGGCCAGGCAGCGTGCGCCGCTGGAATCCTCCTGGTTATCGACGGCGTAGCCGCGGGAGCGAACCCGTTCGAGTTCACGGTAAAAAGTCGGCCGATCGTGAATGGTACGTGGTGTCGCGGGCGCCAGCGGATGGTTCTTCAGAATCGCTTCAATCTGCTGCCGCGGCAGGCAACACAACAGACACTTTCCCATGGCCGTCGAATGCACCGGGCTGCGCATGCCGGCGTGGGCGGCCAACCGGAAAGCGTGCGAGCTTTCCACCACTCGAATATAGAGAACCTCTCCATCGTCCAAAATGCCGAGGTTGACGGTCTCACGGAATCGCTGCAATAACTCGACCATGAAAGGTTCTGCCAGGTTGCCGAGATCCAGCGTGGGCCGGTCATCGTTGGTAAGGCTCGCCAAACGGTCTGTGAGTGAATACCGGCCTCCGGCACTTTTCTCAACGTAGCCAAGATGTTCCAGGGTGAAAAGAATCCGGTATGTGCTGCTCTTGATCAGCCCGGTGGAAGTGGCAATCTCGCCCAAGGGCACATTGCGGTTGCAGCGGATTGCCTCCATGACCCGCATGGCTTTTTCAATGACGGTGATGTAGTTATTGGTCGGCATTAAAGCAGATACCTTAACAATCCCTCGGAGCTTTGTACAGAATGTTCTTATTCAATTCTATCGGGACGTTCTACTGTACGGAATTGTGGTCCTGCTGCCGATATTCGCGTAATCAGCGCTTATTTGAGTGATTGTGGCGGCATCTGGAAGGATCAGGTCGTCGTGGTGCAGGGCGTTCTATTGAGCAGAATTAGCTTTGCGGGGTGCTTGGGTTGCGCTGGCAGCGTTCCGGTTTCTGTATTGCAATACCGTAAATTCTTGTTTTTATTGGCAAACATTTGTGAGTCCTTGTTGAAAGTGGAAGGTTGAGAGAAGAGACCCCTCAACCGCTTCGTACCTCAGCACCTTCTCCCCTGGGAGAAGGTAGGTTGTTAAACCGCCCTCTCCAAGGGGAGCGGGCGTCCCGATGCATCGGGACGGGTGAGGGGTCTCTTCGTCCGCCCACGAAGATTTGGTTGTGACTCCGCCGCGCTGCGCTGAATGACCTCAACCCCCCGGCCATGCTGGCAGCCGGGCAGCGGATTTATTCTTTCTTTTCGAAAATCACGATGTGCTGGGATGGAAGTGATTCCACCGTCCGGACGTGCGCAAGCCCCACCACGTTCATTTCCTTGGCAAGCTGCTCCACGCTCATCTTGTGGACTTCCTTGATAGGGATGCTGGGATCTTCTTTCCGGTACTCGACAAAGACCACCCGCCCACCCGGCTTTAGCGACTCCCGCACCTTGGTCATGACCTCAAAGGGATAGGCGAGTTCGTGGTAGACATCGACCATCAGAACCACATCCACGCCGCTCGCAGGCAGATTAGGATCATTTTCGCTGCCTTTGACCTCCACCACGTTGGTGATGCCCAGGGCTATGGCGCGTTGTTGCAGGGTCGCAAGCATCTCGTCCTGGATATCGACCGCCAGGACCTTCCCCGTCTTACCCACCATGGGGGCAAGGCGGAAGGTGAAGTAGCCCGACCCCGCGCCCAGGTCTGCCACAACATCTCCGCCGTGAAGTCCCATGGCTTTGATCACCAGGTCTGGATGTTCTTCGTCGGCCCGCTCCGGCCGATCGAGCCAGGCAATGCCACCCGCCCCCATGACCTGAGCGATCTCGCGGCCCATATAGAACCGTCCTGTCCCGTTGGGGTCATGGATAGCACGGATTTCATAGCGAGCCTGGGGCTGCGGATGCGAAAGCAACGCGCCCGCAGTGACGAATACGATGGAGAACGCAACGGTAACCCGCTGTTTGAGGTCGAGCATCAAAACCAATCCTCCGGGCTTATGCCTTGTCCAGCGGTTCGGCGTGGATGGTGACTTTTGAGATTTGCGGGAAGGCCTGGCGAAACTTGAATTCCAGGGTTTCTGTTATATCATGAACCTTGGCGATGGGAAGATCAGGCTCGAGCGTGCAATGAAGCCGGACGACCACGTTGCCGCCTACCTGGTGGGCTTCAACGGAGTGGCAATTCAAGACCCCCGCAGTCTCGCGCGCAATTTCCTCCAGCTTGTGCTCCATCGCCGAGTTGTCCATCCATGCTTCGTTGCCGGTCTCCACGGCCGCAACGAGAGGCTCCAGGTGCACATTGACTTCATTTACTTCCGGCAGATTTGCCTTGATCTCGCTCTCGAGCTGGGTTGAGCGGTCATGCGCCTCGGCCAAACGGAGCTGGGGATCAACCTCCAGGTCAAGGTGGACATTGACCCTTCCGTTCACCTCGTAAGCTGACACCTCGTGAACCAGGAAGTTGCGGCGATGCGCTACCGCGCGGATCTTCGCCACCAGGTCGCCGGAGGAGGGTTCCTGCGGGGTCGTGTTGATAACCACGTCGGCCATGGGGAACAGGCGGTGGACCTCCGCTTCCACGACATCAGCAACGGACTTGGCGTGTTCCAGCGATATATTGCTGGCGAGGGTGAGGCGCAAATCCACGAAAAGCCGGCTGCCGCTTTCGCGCGTGCGGATGCGGTCGAGGCTGAGGACGCCGGCGACCCGCGACACGGTATCCGCGATCAGGGTGCTGGTCCCCGTGGGCGCGGCATCAACCAGGGCGTCGACGGTCCTTTTCCCCAGGCGCAGCGAGATGTAAACAATAATTCCCGCCACCGCCAGCGCCGCGGCCGGGTCCGCAACGCGCAGCCAGTGGATTTTTCGCTGGTCGGAGATGTAGACCAGGATCAACCCGAGGATGACCACCGTGGAACTGTAGACGTCGGTGGAGAAATGCAGCGCGTCGGCTTCCAGCGCCTGGCTGTTGTATTTGCGGGCCACGCGGAAAAGCGCGCGCGAGCGAAAGGTATCAATGGTAATGGAGATGAACATCACTCCGAAGGCCCAAAGGGAAGGCTCCACATGCACTTCGTGGAAGAACAGGCGGCGCACGGCTTCATAGACGATCCACAAGCAGGTCGCAATCAGCAGGCCCGTTTCCGTGAAGGCGGACAGGTGCTCCACCTTACCGTGCCCAAAGGGGTGCTGAAGATCCGCAGGTTTATCCGAGACAACCACTGAAACGAAGGTGATTGCCGCCGCCACAAGATCCAGGCTGGAGTGCATTGCCTCGGAAAGTATCCCCAGGCTGCCGGTCCAAAGTCCCACCGTCAACTTCAGCGTGGTAAGCAACACCGCTGCCGCGACGGAAGTCAGGGCAACGGCCCGCTTCTCCCGGCTGAATTCACTAGGCGTGTTGGCAACCGGACTTATGGACATTTGCTTGGGTGCAATCGGTCCCCGTTACCGATCATTGAGGTCATCCAAAGCAGCTTGAAGCTCTGCCTTGGCGTGATGCTTTCCTTGCCGGCCAGTGACCTGCAGGCCGGTGGTCAAAACTTTGCGCGCCTCATCAATCCGCCCTTGCTTTATCAGGAAGACACCCGCCTGGTAATATGTAGCTGCGTACTCGGGATGGTGCACGAGGAGATGCTCAAAGTGGGTCCAAGCCGCCGCGGGTTCGGTGTTTACGGACTCCATGGCCAGTCCGTAGCGGGCAAAAGCATTATTGGGATCCTGGCGCAGTGCTTCTTCCAGGAATTCGCGCCGGGTCTTCCCGGCTTCAAGTGACATACACTACCCCTCGGTAATTGTTTTCCCTTCCCGGGATTTCAAACTGAAAGCTGCCGGGATGCTTTCCCGGACACCGGGGACGCCAAGCTGTTGATTCTGATTGCAACGCCCCACTGGCTCGCATAGTATAGGCGTACGAACCGGGCAAGGCAAAAGCTTTTGGACGAACCGGCCCGTGATGCTTGTGGCTGGTTTGGAACGCGGACCATCTTGCTTCGGTTCCGAGGCTTCGAACGCGCGGGGGGCCACTGCTGAACGATTAGAATCCATGCCCGCTTTCCCTCTATGGGGTGGACTCAGCGTCCTTGTGCCGGACCACGACTTAACTTTATGAAGATTGGATATCATGGCCAAAATCCAGGGGAAAACCGTTGCTGAATCAGCCGCCGAGATGGTGGAAGTGGTCCTTCCGAACGACGCCAATCCGCTGGGAAACCTGCTGGGCGGCAGAGTGATGCACCTGATCGATATCACCGGGGCGATTTCGGCGAATCGCCACTCTCGAGCCCAAGTGGTGACCGTGGCGATGGACAATCTCGATTTTCTTTACCCCATCCGTGTGGGCGAGCATGTGCTGCTTCGCGCCCACATGACCCGAGCGTTCCGGACGTCAATGGAAGTTGAAGTCAGAGTGTACCGGGAGGCTTACCTGACGGGCGAGACGCAGCAGACCAGTTCCGCCTTTGTGACTTACGTGGCCATTGATGCCGCGGGAAACCCGCAGGAAGTCCCCCCCCTGCTTCTTCGCACCAAAGAAGAAAAACGGCGCTACCGTGAGGCGCTCGCAAGGCGCCATCAACGCCTTGCCCTCGCCAAAGCCCATCGGCGCCATTTTGAAAAGGCTTGATTATCACACGCAGACCGCAGTGGTTCGCCAATCGCTGCCATGTTGAATTCGGAGGCCGATAGATGAAAATCAAACGGAATAAGACTTTTTCCGGCACGCCCTGGGAACCCAAAGTGGGTTACGCGCGGGCCGTGCAGGTGGGCGACGTTGTCCACGTTTCCGGCACAACGGGCACCGATCCTTCCGGCAAAGTGCTGGCCCCCGGGGATATGTACGCACAGACGGTACAGACCATTCGTAATATCGAAGGCGCCCTGCAGCGGTTGGGCCTTGGTTTGGAACACGTGGTTCGCACCCGCATTTATGTAACCCAAATCGATCGATGGGAGGAAGTTGCCAAAGCTCACTCGGAATTTTTTGGCCAGGTCCATCCCGCCACCAGCATGATCGGCGTCGCTCGCCTCATTGATCCTGAAATGCTGGTGGAAATTGAAGCCGAAGCCGTCGCATAAGGCCATTACAACCAGCGATGATTCTGACCCACACTTTCGCGGAAGGCGCAGAACTTCGGCTGCTTGAGCACCATCACGCCGGGGAGCTGTTCGCTCTTATCGAACACAACCGGGCGTATCTGCGTCAGTGGCTGCCGGAGTGGGATGTGCAGCAATCCCTGGAGGAATGCAAAAAAGTTATCAAGACTTCCCTGGAACAACTGGCGGCGAATGGTGGATTCACTCTGGGTATCTGGTGGAAAGGCCATTTGGCCGGGGTCGTCGGCGCGGGTCACATCGATTGGGAAAACCGCTCGACCATGGTGGGCTATTGGCTGGGCAAGAAGTTCCAGGGTAAAGGTCTGATGACCGGCGCCTGCCGCGCGTTGATTGATTATTTGTTCTCCGAACTCAAAATCCAGCGCGTTGAGATTCGCTGCGCCACCGGTAATCCCAGAAGCTGTGGAGTCCCGCAACGGCTCGGCTTTTCGAAAGAAGGAGTGTTGCGCCAGGCCCAGGCGTTTGACGACCACTACCTTGATATCGAAGTGTACGGCCTGCTTGCCGCAGATTGGAAGCACTTGTAGCGCCGCCCGGAACCTGTCCCGACCAAGCCGGGACGACGGCACATGCCGTAAAGCCCGGTGCCACAATGGACGGGCATCACACCCGCAAGAAAATCTTCTGCCGATAGAGAAAATAGAGAAAGAGCCAAGCGGTAAAGATCACGCACGTGCTTTCAACCACGGGGCGGTACGTCCCAAAAACAGGATAGAGCCCGTGCATAAAGACGTCGGTAATGATCGAGAAATGAAAGAACCGGTCGACCAGATAGATGGTGATGGCGTTCATGCCAATCACTTTGAAGAAGAATGACCACCGCTGGAACCCCCGCACGTCGATAACCCAATAGAACAGCGCGAGCAGTAGCAGGCTCCATCCCCCAGCCCAGAGCACAAAGGAACTTGACCAGATATTCTTGATGATGGGGAAGTTGAAGCTCCAAATCCACGCCACCAACAGGCTGGCAACGCCCGCCGCTGCCAGTCCCAGTACCTTGCGATTCGGCGTGTATTTGCCCGAGCGCAGCCAGTGCCCCGCCAGCACGCCCAGCAGGCACGTGGAGATTGCCGGCAGCGACGAGAGCAGCCCTTCATTGTCGCCGAAGGTATAACAACAGAATTTGAACGGAATGATGAGGCGGTCCAGATAACCCGCCAGGTTGCCTTCCGGAGTGAGCACGCCCGCGCCGATGTGGGGGACAGGCACCAGCTTCATGATCAGCCAATAAGCAATCAGAATGCCGCCCGCCACCATCGCTTGGCCGCGAATGCCGAGCATCATGACCACCAGGCCTGCCACCAGATATGAAAGGGCAATTCGTTGCAGCACGCCAGGTATGCGCAGGTTCTGAATATTAAAGTCGAGCAGACGGTTGTAGACCAATCCAAACAGGAAGAGCAGCAGGAAGCGCTGCACGATGTGGCGGTAAAGCTGGCCCCGGTTCGCGCCTTCTTCCATGCGCCGCGTCAGTGAGAAGGGCAGTACCACGCCCACCATGAAGACGAAGAGCGGGAAGATCAGGTCGTAGAAATGGAAGCCATCCCAGGCCACATGTTCGAATTGCGTGTTGAGCATCCGGGTAACAGGGCCGGGCCAAACCTTGTACAGCGCATGGATTATGCTTTCTCCGCCCGCGATCCAAAACATGTCGAACCCGCGCAGAGCGTCGATGGAGGCAATGCGCTTTTGCATAAACGTCTTTGGTTGAACATCGCTACCCATGAGGACCTCACTTGGCATTATGGAAATGGAGCGGGTCTCGCAGGTTCTGGAGTTCCCGGTAGTAATAGAGTTCGGTTGGTCTTTTTCCGTTGAAGCGCAGTTGCTTCAGAAATTCGATCTCCTCCGCGGTTGCGTCGCGGCACAGGGAAGCATTCTGAAGAAAAGCGATCAGTCCCGGTTCTTCCTGATAAGAGGGCTCCGGCCCTTTTTCCACGTATTCGAATTTCTTCGCGCTTCCCGGGGCAATGCGGTGGTTCAGAACAATATCCATGCCGAAAGTCGTCAGGTCGATATCCCAGGATTGGATCAGCGGCTGCAAGAAGGCCACGCAGTTTTCCGGCGACAGATTAAAAACATCTTCATCCAGAAACTCCAGAATGGTGACGCGCATCTGTTCGTAGCTTCGACGGCTGAGCCGGCCCACCTGCCGTAACCATTTTTCATTTTCGAGTTCCCGGGTGGCAACTCCCTTTACCACTTCCAGAAGCTTTTGCGTCACCAGCCGTTCCAATTCGCCAAAGGGTTGCTGCTCAAAGATAACCCGCACCTGCTTCCTCTTGTCGGCGTGGCACTTGGCCAGGACCAGATTTCGGACCTCTTTGAACAGGGGCGCGGGTGACTCCACCAGCTTTCTTTTCATTTCTTCCTGGCGCTGCATTGCCGCCATGCGCGCCAGTTCGCCTTTTGGGAAATGCAAAAGCGGTTCCAGCTTGTCATAGATATCCGTCCGGGAGGGGGCGGGTGGAGCCTTTCTTCCGCAAAGCAATTGGGAAATGTAGGATTCCGTAACTTGCGCGGCAGCCGCCAGACTCCGTTGTTCAAGGTTTAACTGTTCGAGACGTTGACGAAGGACGAGTGCCAGATCCATTCAGGTTCTCCTGACTTAACCCAATGCAATTTTGCAACCCCTGACACTGCCAGAATTCGGTTGACATTTCAAGTGAATTTACCTAAAATGGTTAAGAAGGTGGGCTATCTCCCCTCATCTTCCACAGTATTTAAACCGCGTCAGGTTATCTACGTTTGCCCATCCGGGGCCGGGACCCAGGGGGAGCACTCTCCTGCCGCGCGGGTACTTGTTGGGAAATCAGCCAGGTCAAACTGAAGTGTTTTTTGGGGCTTTCCCATGCCCTGGTGCGGATCTGCTCCCGGCAAATCCAAGAATGGCTGAATCAAAAAACAGCCGAGTTGCTTTACGGCTTCGGTGTATCTGCCGCTGCCCCCTGTAATTATCCCAGGATCGCTTCGGAGGGAATTATGTCTCGAAGAAACGGTGACAAGGCCAGGTTCGGGCGGGACCGCCAGCGCAAAGATCTTCAGCGAAAAAAGTCGCGGGCGTTGCGGAAGTTGCTGATGCCCAAACCACCAGAAGCAGTCGGCGTCGCATCCAAGTAAAGGTGCCCTCATGTATATCCAGTTCACGGGGTTTAACGTCGCCACGAATTCGCGGATTTACAGCTTTCAGGTGCGTGATCCCGGTCGCGAGCAGCGCGTGTTTACGGTCAGCATTCAATCCGACACGAATCATTGGGCTGCCTTGAAGCTCCAGGACGGGCCCGGCATCTGTTTTGAGCGGTTGGAACTGGAGTTGAGCAGGGAAACGCCGGATGCCCCCGCCGAACTCAGCCTGCAGATCAGTGAGCAGGACATTCGCGATTACATGAAGCGCCACTACCCGCCGGTAAAGACCTTCGGGCACAGAGATTTGTCTGAGCAATCCGCCGATCCTCACGCCGCGCCCAGAACCGAACCGCTGGCCTATATCGGGCAACCGCTCCCGGAACATGCGCCGGAACGTGTGCCGGTAAGTGTGATGGATGCTCCCGCGGAGCAAGTCACCGCGGTTGTGCTGTTCCGGGCTGGAAACGCTGTGGATCAACTGAAAGAGGCGCTCGAAGGGCATTCCCTTCATGTCCGGTGCCTGACGACCGTCAAAGAAACCTTGGCACTGCTTCAGGCGGCGAATCCGCCCCACTTGGTTTTTACTGAGGGCATGCTGCCGGATGGGACGTGGGCGGACGTGGTGAAGCAGGCAAATGGGGCAAACCAGGCCGTGAAGGTCATCGTGGTGTCCCGCGTGGTCGATGTGAGGCTTTACGTGGACGCCATGGATGGGGGCGCGTTCGATTTTATTGTGCCTCCATTCTCCGGCACCAAGGTTGACTACGCTGTAAATCATGCCGTGGAGAAGGTTGTAAATCTGCGTCGCGCGCAGGCGGCTGCCATTGAACGAGGCGCCGAACTTCTCGACGCGAAGATGGCGCGATGCTCGCAAGCATGAAGAATTGTTGGGAAATTAATTTACCTATTCTCTTACCAAGAAGGAGTCTTCTATGCAGTCACTCCCGGAAGGCCGGTGTGTCCGGCACTTTCAGTACGGTTTAGGTGTGGTAACGCAGTCGGATGCCGAACGCACTTCCATTGACTTCGAGCTGCACGGCCCGAAGAAATTTGTCACCAAGCTCATGGTGGTTGAGCTTTCCAATGAAGCTCCCCCGGTAAAACCCTCGACCAAACGCCGCAAAAAAGCTGCTGTTGCTGCCGCCGCTGCTGTGCCTGTAGTTGTAGCGCCCCAAGCATAGTTGCCATTGATGCTTCGCCGATGAAATGCCAAGGGCGGAGCCTGCCTTGTTCACCTCCAGTAAGCGGAAAGCAGAAGGCGGAATCGCGCGGGCGGCTTGCCCTGATGGATAGGGCCAGGCTGCCCTCGCTGTAAGAGTCTCCCCCACCTGTCACTTGGCGCAGTCAAATCAGCGCGGTCGTTTGCCCCCCCTGATGCCCATTCAGAACTAATCAAGGTTTGAGCCTGCGCGAAGCGCCTTGGAGTGCCGGTAGCAGCAGCTACCGCCTTCCGCCTGCGGTTCATGCGGGAATGGTGCAGATACTCGTCGTTTGTCTTGCATTCATTATCATCACCACCCCGTCG
>JARLGN010000040.1 GCA_031292775.1 Acidobacteriota bacterium
GGGTTTGGCCTGTACTGCTTCCCAGCCACGCCTCAGCTCGTACAGCTTTGAAACGGCCTATCCCTTCTTTGCCATGTTCTGGGGGTATGTGTTGGTAAAGCTCTACGAAGGCTTCGCGCATCTTCGGGAATTGCTTGCCCGGCGAGGCTGGCGCGTGGCGGGGGTACTGTTGTGGTTGGTCGCGGCGGAAGTGGTCTACTACCCGCTGCCCGGCTATGCTTTCGAAATCGCTGAAGATTACAATGGTTTGGCCGCTTGGATGCACGACCCGTCCGGCTCCTACAAACACTATCCGTTTCAATTTTCTCTCGAGAAGCTTCATGACCAGATGGCGGCCATCGACTATCTGCGGGAGCATTCTGTGCCGGGTGATGGAGTCTACGTTTGGGGTACGGCGCCGCTGATCAATTTCCTAACGCAGCGTTCTAGCCCGAGCCGGTTTGTCGCGAATCATCCCCTGATTTCCCCCTGGGGGCCGGCGCAGTGGCGGCAAGACCTGATTACCGACCTGAACCGAAAGCCACCTCGTTTCATCATTGTGGCGCGTCACGACCAGATTCCCCTTGTGACCCTTACCCCTGACGATTCCGAGCAGTATCTGAGGAAGTACCCGGCCTTGGCTTCGTTTATCGCTGACCGTTACAAATCCGTGGAGAATCTGGACAATTTCGAGGTCTATAGCCTCAAGCGACCTTGATTTGTATAAAGCTGCGGGCACAAAGTTTGGCAGGTTTCCAATCCGATGATTGATAAACACGCACCGAAGCTTCGCCGCGCCCGCATCTGGTTTCTCTCCAGCCTTGTGTTGGTGTTCCTGCGCGCCCTGCCCAACATTCGCTTCCCGCTCGAACGGGACTCTGCCACCTACTGCCTTGTGGCGCAATGGATGCTCCATGGACTGCGCCTTTACCGTGACCTGTGGGACAACAAGCCGCCCGGCATCTTTTATGTTTATGTTCCCATCGTAAAGCTTTTCGGCCCCCACATGTGGTGCGTCGGGGTAATGGACATTGTCTGGCTTCTACTTATTTCCTGCTGCATTTTTCGTTTTGTCCAACACTACCTTGGGCCGGAAGCGGCCGCCATTGCCATCCTCTTCAATGCCGGATGGCATTCGACCCAAGGATATGTCCACGCGGGACAACCTGAGACCTACCTGATGCTCTGCATCTTCACCGCCTATCTGTTGATGTTACCCGAAGGGCGCTGGCGGCCGGCGCGATGGTTCCTTGCCGGACTGGTCATGGGAGCGGCCTTCTGGCTAAAGTACAACGCTGTCATCTTTTTCCCCTTTGTGGTCTTCCTGCCTTTTGTGGATTTTTCTGGTCTCGACCAAGCCTCACGCCGGGCGAAACTGGCCATCCCGTTTCGCCAGTGGATCCTGCAAACCTGCGTCACGGTCGCCGGCTTCCTCCTGGCTGTCATCACCATGCTCGGCCACCTCTGGATGATTGGGGTTTGGCCATGGTTCAAGGAGGAGCAATTAGAAGTACTTCCGCGTTACGGCGCCATGGTTTTTGAGCGGGTCCACCATTTGTTGCTCATCGCGATTTTCCAGACGTATCTGCACCTCCGCCCCTGGAACGAGGCAATCGTAGTGGTGGCTCTGTTGATCGCATGGAAGCGCAAAGAGCTTTCTGCCACCGCCCCGATCTTCTTGATGGGGCTTGCCGGCTATATCCTGACGGCATCGCAGGGTCGATTCCACCCCTACTACTTTGAGACTACGTATCCTTTCATCGCCATGTGCTGGGGATATGTATGGGTCAGAATTTTTCAGGGCTTCAAAGCTCTCAGCAGGATGTGCGCGGAGAGGCGCTGGCAGCTTGTCCGCGTCATGGTTTGGCTGGTGTTCCTCAACCTTATATACGCCAGCAGCATTCCCGAAATCTTCCGGATTGATGAGCAATACCATTCCCTGGCATTCTGGTACCGGGACCCCGACCGGTCTTATGCGGAGTACTTGTGGCAGATGTATTTGGAGAAGCTTCATGACCAGATGGCAGTGATCGACTATCTCAAGAAGGACTCAGCGCCTCAGGATGAGGTCTACGTCTGGGGAACTGCCCCTGCCATCAACTTCCTTTCACAACGGCGTCCCGCTACGCGGTTCGTATCGAACCTGGGGCTGATCTCGCCTTGGGGCCTGGCGCGCTGGCGCGTCGAACTGGCTCAAGATCTAAGGAAGAAGCCTCCCCGCTTTATCGTGGTTGCGCGCCACGATGTGATTTCCGGGGTCTCTTATACTCCGCTGGACTCCGAAGAATTGCTGCAAGACTTTCCGGCGCTCGCGGAAATCATCGGTAGTCAGTACAGGCCGGTGAAGAACTTCACCGACTTTGAGGTTTACCAATTGAAAAGATAGGATGGACCTTGGGGTCGGCACAGATTCGTTATGCCCACCTACAGGCCGGCATGGGAGTAGTGATCGAAGTCGGCGCTACGTTTTGAACCAGAGCAAGACCAGGAATGCCGCACAAAGCACGGATATGATAATTCCCAGGTGGAATCCACGCTGGTGATAGCAAAAGCGGATTTCGTGAAGGCCCGCCCCGGCATAGACGGCGCGGAAAGCCTGGTTGGCGCGGAGCACTGGCGCGGGTCGGCCGTCGAGCGTGGCCAGCCAATTGGGGTCATATCGATCCAGCAAGACGACGTATGCGGGATGGGTCAATTGCGCGCGCAAGGTAACCGAGTTGGGATCGCGGTGCACGATTTCCACGTTGCCGGCGGGGCCGACCGGCGTAGCGCCGGGATTTAGTCCGGTATCGCCGCGACCCTGCTTAAGGGCCGGGTCTGCACCTACCGGGCTACCCCCCGGCTCTACATCCAATGATGAGCCCGCCGTGGTGGCGAGGATGACCGTGTTGAGCGCGTCAAAATTCGGCGAGGACAGGTGATCCAGAGTCTCGGCGGAGCTTGTGGAGAATAGGAAATCACCCGCCACGTAAGTCCGGGGTACAAAGCACAAATCCTCATACAAATGGCTTGGCTTGGTTGATCCATTGGGGACCTCCGCAATGGCGCGAGTGGCGGCGGAATCAGCCGCCGTAGGATGAATTATGTACTTCACGTTGGTGCGGCCAAGCAGGCAGTCGACGTGCAGATGGTCGGTGGCGTGCTGATCCTGGAAGATTTCGACGTCGTAGAGATAGGGGGGCATTGAGCGCTCGATATCCAAATTGATGCTTCCTTCAACGTGGTTGAGCATGGAGCCCGTCGCAAGTTGCGACCGTGCTTGAAAAGCTCCCTGCCCCAGGGAATCGAGGCCGGCCGCTTCCGGAATCGATTCAAAATTGATGTAGGTTTGCATGTTCTTGGGGTCGGGTATTTGGACGACGGGCCAGAACGACGCTACACGGTAAGTCCCGGGAGCCCCCTTGAACTCCCTCAGCACGGGAGGCGTGTAGGTAAAAAAGGTCTTCGGGACCGTCGGGTTCGTGTTGTAATTCGCCGTCAGCAGTTGGCCCATGGCAAGTAGAGCGAAGGCATAGAGTCCCGGCTGGGCCCAGGCCTTCCTCTGTTCCAAACCGTAGGCCAGAACAATTCCGCCAAGGCAGAATCCGGCGAGACCGGGAAACTGAAAGCGCAGCATGGTAACAAGAACGTCCGCCATCTGGTTAAGATCGAATGGGTTTTCTCCCATCCTGCTGAGCGCCCAATGCGTCGGGATTTTAATGGCCGCGGGCAGCAGCCACGCCACTGCCAGAACCACCAGTGCGCACCCCAGGAAGACCTTAAGGGGGGCCAAAAGCCGGCGGCCATAAGTCTTCCACGGCGAATCGGTCAAACGTAAGGCATCAAACCCCCAGCCCGCCAGAATCGACAGAAGGAACGTGACGAGAATCAGGAGTTTGACCGGATAGCGCACAACGGTGAGCGGAGGGAGGAGCAGGTAAGCCAGGGCGAAAACCGGCGTGAAATTGCCAAAAGAAAGCAGCAGGAATACCCCCGCTGCGCCTGCCACGAAGTTGCGGCGAAGCTGGCGTGCCAATCCCCACCCCGCCAATGCGCAGTAGAACGGCACAAATCCGAGGAAAATCGAAAGGAAATAGGGGAGATTCGAATTCGACATCAACCAGATCCAGCCGCTAGTCGAGGCAATTTCCGAGCCGAAGAAGTCGGGCACGATCATTTGCAGGAGAGAAAACGGATTCACCGCCCAATTGGCGGTCTCACGGAAACGTAGACCTTGCAGGCCCCGGCGCGACTGGCTGAGCAGGTCGGAGGCAGGCAGGAATTGCGCCGCGCAAAGCAACATCATCCCCGCGCCCACCAGAAAGAAGATCGTGAGCAGACGAAGATTGGGCTTCGACCAGAGCTTGCTCCAGGTACCGCACCGATGGAAAGAGTAAGCAAAGCAAAGACCGAACGTTGCCAGCATGGTGAACGGCTCACCAGCCACCCACTGAAACGAGAAGATCAC
>JARLGN010000320.1 GCA_031292775.1 Acidobacteriota bacterium
AATCCACAGGGTGATGATCGCGGGTAGAATGCCGGCGAAGAATACTGGCCGCCATCCCCAGCGAGGTATGATGAGCGCAGCAATCAGGGCTGCCAGCGCATAGCCGACGGCAAAACCCGACTGCACCAACCCCAGCGCTTAACCGCGATGCTGATCGGGCCACGATTCGGATACCAGAGCCGCGCCCGTAGCCCATTCTCCGCCCATCCCCAGACCCACTCCCAGGCGCAGCACGGCCAGTTCCCACAGCCCATGGGAGAATCCGCAGGCTGCGGTAAATACGGAATAGACGATGATGCTGAGGATCAATGCTGCGCGGCGACCGAAGCGGTCGGCAAGCAGGCCGAACAGGATGCCACCGCCGGCGGAGGCGATGAGCGTAATCGAGGCAAGCATACCGGCTTGCGCCGTGGTAAGGTGCAGTTCTCGCAGTAATTCCCGGATGACCATGGTGTAGAGGGTAACGTCCATGCCATCGAGCATCCAGCCCAAGGTGCTCGCAGCCAGAGCGCGTCGCTGGCGTGACGAACTGGAGGCGAGAAATGCTAAGGGGTTGGCGATCATCGCGAACCGGCAGTATAGCTGAAGCAAGGGACGTTCGGCGGGAAGACCCTTGTTGTTTCCGTGGGCGCAGCCAATATCCGTCATGATAATTCCTTGGCGAGCCGGCGCGGGCTGGGGAAAGAATAGCGAGGGCCAGGTACATTTCCCGCTTGTTTCCCTAGGGGCTTTATGGTAGGAATAGCCTGCCTGCGATAGTCAATAGCTTCCTAATTGTGAGCGGAAACTGCGGTTGGAGCGTGCGTGCCTGAATGGGTTGGCGGGCAAGGGCGCAAGGGTTTCACCGGTTCCGCGAAAGGAGAAAAGGGCATGGCATTCTGTGCAAAATGTGGTGCGCAAATGGCCGAGGGAACAACGTTTTGCGGCTCATGCGGGGCGGCGGTGGGAAGTGCAGCGCCGGTTGCGGCGCCTTCGGCAGCGAGTACAGGAATGACCTCGAATGTGGCGGGTTGTCTCGCTTACATCCTGGGATTTATCACGGGGATCATCTTCCTGGTGCTGGAGCCTTACAAGAATGACAAATTCGTTCGGTTCCACGCGTTTCAGTCGATTTTTTACAGCGTTGTCGTGATCGTGTTCCATATCGTATGGTCCATTCTCACAGGGATCCTGGGAATCCTGACGTTAGGTTTCCTGGGGCTGGTCATGGTGATGCTCAGTCTGTTCATCAGCCTGGTTTTCCTGGCTTATGCGATTTTCATGATGTACAAGGCGTATCAGAACGAACTTTATAAAGCTCCGATCATCGGCGATTTGGCGGCGAAGCAAGCGGGGATGTGAGTCTCCTCGCGACGAAGGAACGCTTTCATATATCAAAGGGGCGGCGCGCTTGGGCCGCCCCATGCAATGGGCATATGCTCACCCTGTGCTCTTTTTCGCAATCCCTTTGTCGCAATTCCTCTTGACAATTACATGCAGCAAGCGCACCTTAAGTGGTTTCGCTCGCGTTGGTAAGACCGGGCGTAGGCAGGGTGGATACTAAAACTTATGGCGGTTCTAGTCTGTTTTCACGATCGGTGTTTTGACGGGGCCTGTTCAGCGGCCGTGTTTACGCGTTTTTATCGGCAGTGCGTTGACGCCAAGGCGGAGTTCCGGTATCGCGGAATGATGCATCGCGCCGGACAGTTGTTTGATGCGGGGCTGTTTGACGCCGAAGAGAACGTCATCGTCGATTTCAAATATTCCAGTTCCGACCGGCTGACGTGGTGGTTCGATCATCATCAGAGCGCATTTCTTACGGAGGCGGATGCCGAGCATTTCCGTCACGACCATAGCGGCAAGAAATTCTATGGGCCGGATTATCGCTCCTGCACCAAGTTCATCGCTGACACGGCCAGCAAGCACTTTGGATTCCAGGCCCCCGATCTGGCGGACTTGATCCACTGGGCGGACCTGATTGATGGTGCCCAGTATCCGGACATTCGCACCGCCGTGGAAATGCGCGAGCCTGCGACGCAATTGACCCTGGTTATCGAAGGAACATGCGAACCGGACTTCTGCGTGCGGCTGATTCCCGAACTTCTCTCCCGGCCCCTAAAGGAGATCGTCGCCCTGCCGCACATCCAGAAGGCGTTTGAAACACTTTACGCCCAACATTTGAAGTCCATCGAATTGCTTCGCGAACGCGCCAAATTGCAGGACGGAGTGATCTTCTTCGACGTGGCAGACCAACCCGTTGAGGGTTTCAACAAGTTCATTCCCTACTATCTTTTTCCCAACGCGGTCTATTGCGTGGGATTGAGCTCCTCAAAGGAGCGAATCAAGATCGGCGTGGGCAGCAATCCCTGGAGCAGCGCACCCAAGTCTGCCAACCTGGCGAGTATCTGCGAGCGTTTTGGGGGCGGCGGCCACCCCAAGGTTGCAGCAATCTCCCTACCGCCGCTCGATTTAGAGGGCGCGCGCTGTGTAGCCGCGCAGATTGTCCAGGAACTCCGCATAGCGTCAGGGCAGGGAACGTGGGGTTAGGGATTGGGAACCCGGCTGGCATGGTGGGTTCCGGGGCTTGAACGTCGGAAGCCGCAAGAGGGTGAGCGGAAATGGGGCTGGAGTCCTGAATCCGAATCCCTGATAGTCTGGCTTGATACCAGACGGCGGCTGTGGTAAGAAAGAACAGTCATTTCATTCCACCAGATCCAGCCTCCTGGCCAAAGAGGCTGTTCGTGGCTGTCTAATTACGGGGAAAGGCGCCGGGCGAAGTGAAGTCTCTTTGGGGTTGAGTTGGTACTGCTTTATAAGTCTCAGACCTACCCACAATGAGCGGCTTTACTTAAGGTCACGGTTTTGCGTGACTGCAACCGGGGAGAGGGTGAGGGCTGTGGCCGAGACAACGGGTAGTGATGCGAAGGCCATACATGTGACCTTGTTCGGATTGTCTGATATGGGTCGCGTCCGCAAGAATAATGAGGATAACTTCGTCATCTGCAATCTTACGACGGGAGAAGTCGGTAGCTCTCCCTCGCTTGCCGGGCATGATCTGGGTCCACTGGGCTCATTGTTCATGGTTGCCGATGGAATGGGTGGGGAAGCCAGTGGAGAAGTGGCCAGCCAACTTGCTGCCGTAACGGTTCCCAAGCGCTTGTATGACAACCTGAAGACGCTGGGGACGGTCAGTGAGCCCAACTTCGTCATTCTTTTGCGTGAGGCCATTGAGTACGCTAACCAGATCATTTTTCAAAAGGCGTTGGCCAACGCGGCCTATCACGGCATGGGCACCACCACCACGGCGTCAGCCCTTTTCGGCCAGCACCTCTTTATCGGGCAGGTGGGAGATTCCCGCTGCTATCTAATCCGGAATAAACAAATTACGCAGCTTACACGCGACCAGACGTTTTTGAATTACCTCAGAGACATTGGCGCCGAAATGCCGGCGGATCCGGAAAAGGACAGCCGCAAGAGTATTCTGACTCAGGCCGTAGGAAGCAGTGAGACGCTGGACGTCAAGGTCACTTACATCCGGGCGTGTCAGGGCGACAGAATCCTGCTGTGCAGTGACGGTCTGTATAACATGGTGCCTGAGGCTGATCTGCTGGAGATCGCCGGCCGGGAGAGTGGACTTGCCGACAATTGCAAAGCCCTCATTGAGAAGGCCAATGCCAACGGTGGTACCGACAACGTCACCGTAATCCTTGTGGATTTTTCGGGGCAAGGACTCCCGCCATCGGATGCAGGGGCTGCCGTCGATTGCAAAGAATTCAACGAAGAAGATTTTAAACCGCAAAACTAGAAAGTCATCAGTCGTCAGTTGTCGGTTGGCCTTTTTGACCTGCCCGTCAGGAGGTCGACTACTGGGAACTGAGAACTGAAAACTGAGGACTGCACCATGAAATGCCCGACATGCGGTGAAGTAAATGAAGGTGGGTATCGGTTTTGCCGGGTTTGTGGCCGCGCTATGGCTGTGGAAGAGGAAGCTGTTCTCACCATGCCCATGCCAAAGACACCGAGCCGCAGCGAGGAATCCGCCCCTACGGTGGCGGCCTCTGCCCCTCCTTCCGCGCCTGCTGCGTTTCGTCTAGTCGCCATTTCCGGACTCCTTTCCGGCCGCACTTTTAGTATTACCCCCAAAGGCCTCACCGTCGGCCGCGACCAAACCAAATGCCAGATCGTCCTTGTGGATGACCAGATTTCCCGCCAGCACGCCTGGGTGGGCTTGAACGAAGCTGGTCAAGTGGTGCTTCGCGACCGCGATTCCTCCAACGGGTCCTTCGTTAACAAGGTGCGCCTAAAGGAAGCCGTTCTAAAACCCAATGACGAAGTTTCCTTTGGTGCGGGCGGCAAGCATCTGTTCCGTATGGAATCGTTCGTTCAGGCGCCAGCCGCGGCACCGGTCCGAAAGGCTGCAAAGGACGAGGATGATGGCTATATCCACACCTCCCTTGTCAACCAGGCGGATATTGCCGCCGCGCAGCAAGCGGACCGTTCCGGGGGCGGCACGGTGGCCATCAAGCTCACGGATATCATGGCTCGCCCTCACGTGGAGCTGATCGTTGACAAGTTTGCGGTAAAGAGCGAGGACATACCGGACGGCGGCTTGGTGGTCGGCCGCGAAGCGGCGCGTTGCAAGATGGTGATGGAACATGCTTCGGTGTCCGCAGTGCATGCGGAGTTTTCCCTTCAAGAGGGAAGAGTCGTATTGACCGACCAATCCGCCAACGGGACCTTCGTCAACGGAATCCGCATCAAGACCGCCGAATTGCATGACGGTGATTACATTACTTTCGGCCGCTATACCGGCAAATCTCTGATCTTTCGCTCTGGCCTGGAGCCGGAGCTGAAGATGGAGAACATCGACCTGTCGAAGGACCATTTGGTCATCGGGCGCGACCCGAGCTGCGATGTGGTCATTGCCCATCCCGTCGTATCGAAAAGACATGCCGAGATTGTCAAGCAAGGCGGCAAGAGCATGATTGTTGATCTGGGCTCGATCAACGGAACCTTCGTGAATGGCATTCGGGTGAAGCGCCACGAACTCCAGGAGCTGGACCGGGTGGTTATTGGTCCTTCGGAACTCCATTTTCATGGCGGAGCCCTTACCCATGTTCCCGACCGTCGTGTGGTGCGGCTGGATTCCGTGCACCTGAATTTCCAAGTGACGGACCGCACCACGGGCCAGCCCAAACTGCTGTTGGATGATCTCTCCCTGGTGGTCAAGCCGAAAGAGCTGATCGGCCTGCTGGGGCCCAGCGGTGCGGGCAAAACCACCCTGATGAATGCGCTTAATGGGTTTGTGAAACCCACCTCCGGCAAGGTGCTCTACAACGGCGTGGATTTGTATCAGAACCTGGACGCAATGAAATCCACCATTGGATATGTCCCGCAGGAAGACATCATGCACCGGCAATTATCGGTGCGCAAATGTCTCTACTACGCGGCGAAATTGCGCTTGTCCGATGATATTTCCGACGACGAAATCAACCGCCGCGTGGAAGAGATGCTGGAAACCTTGAAACTTGACCAGCAGCGCTGGGACAACCCCGTCGCCACGCTTAGCGGCGGCCAGCGCAAGCGCGTGAGTTTGGGCATTGAGCTTCTTCCCAAGCCCGGAGTGCTCTTCCTGGATGAGCCCACGGCAGGTTTGGACCCGCGGACAGAGACGTTGATGATGATGCTTTTCCGTCAGCTCGCCAACCAGGGCTCCACTATCGTCATCACCACCCACCTGCTCGGGTCGTTCGGTGTGCTCGATAAAGTTGTGGTCATGGTGCAGGGGCGGCTGGCCTACTTCGGTCCGGGAACAAAATTTCTTGAGTATTTCAAGGCAGAAACTCCCCCCGACGTTTATGACGACCTCACGGACAACAACACCGTTCCCTATGCGCTGGAGCTGAAGAAGAGATTTCAGGGCTCCAACTTGTACCAAAACCTGGTGGTTGACCCGCAGAAAAACATTCCGGCGGGGGAGACCATGGCGAGCGGGGCGCAGACTCAGGCGCCGACCCAGGAAAAAGGGTTCAGCCTAAGTCAGTTCATTACCTTACTGCAGCGCACTTGGGAATTGAAATTCAGTGACAAGGCGCAGACGGCTCTTCTTTTCGGCCAGGCTCCCCTGGTCGCTCTGCTGGTGGCCTTGATGGCGAGCGGACCCAACCAGGTGCAAACCATATTTATGGCGATGTTCTCGTCACTCTGGTTCGGCTGCTCGAATGCTGTTCGCGAAATCGTGGATGAGCAGACCATCTACCGGCGGGAACGGCAAACCGGCTTGAAAATTCCTTCGTACATCCTGTCGAAACTTGCCGTCTTGTCCTTCGTAGCGCTGGTGCAATGTTTCTCGGTCGTGATGATCTGTCTGGTGATCAATCATGCGCTCTACCTGAGCTTGCCGGAAGCCGGCGCTGCCATCCTTATCATGTTCCTGGTGGCGGTGAACGGCTCACTGATTGGATTGTTGATTTCCAGCATGGTGGCCACGCCGGAAAAAGCCTTGACGCTGTTTCCCCTGATCCTGATTCCGGAACTGCTGCTCTGCGGGCTCTTCCTGCCCGTCCGCCCCATCCAGACGATTATCCCCATCACCGTGGAGCAACTTATTGATGGAAAAATGTTTGCTCAGCCGGAAGCAAAGGCCAAGGTCGGACGAATGAAGGAAACGCTGGAAGCCGAAGACGCCGCCAAGATGAAGGCCGAAGG
Source organism: Acidobacteriota bacterium (assembly GCA_031292775.1). Taxonomy (GTDB): domain Bacteria; phylum Acidobacteriota; class Terriglobia; order UBA7540; family UBA7540; genus Bog-366. The sequence continues at coordinate 6,688 of JARLGN010000320.1, forward strand.
GGGGCGTTTCGGGCATATGGTGGTGGGCGCCACAACGCCGTCGCCCCAAACCATGCAGTACTTCCACCGCTACACACCGGCTCCCGTGGATGGCATGGGTGCGCCCATCCGGTGGATTTCCACGCTGGCGATTTCGCGTTGGGGTCTGGAAGCGCTTTCCGACCTCTGCGTGCACGGCCCCCACTCCACGCAGGATTATGCCTATAAGATCATCAATACCATTACCGTCTCTTTGCATCCGGACGATTTGGCAAAGCTTGAGGACGGATTGGAGCAACCGCCAGCAGATCTGAACGCTCCGAAGTTCCCAACGTTTCCCCTTCCTTCGGAGTTCTGGAAAGACAAAGGGCCGTATCTTGCCATCATGACGGGGTACGCTCTACTGATGGTGGTCCTGATCCTGGTCGTCATGAAGCGCAAAGATGTGAAGTAGTAAATCAGTTCGGGGGCCGGAGTCCGGCGTCAGAAGCAAAGAGCCTATCTTGATCGTGCGCAGTTTTGGACTCCGGACCCCGGACTTCGGACTGATTTCAAGGAGTCATTATGGACAATGGTCTTTCCACCGTTCGCAACCTGCTTTACGTTGTCGTGGGGCTTACGCTGCTATCGATCTTTGCGAATGTCTACGTGGGGACAGAACTGGCTCGGAACAGCAACGAGTTGGACGGGTTGCGCGAGGTTCTGGCGAAACAGACGATGAGCACCGCGCTGGAGCAATCGCAGCAATTACAGAATAAGATGGAGCAGCTTAATCAGGACGCGGCCGGTATTGATGCGAAGTTAAAGAGGGCACAGGACGATTTTGTGGCCAGGATGAACGTCGAACTCCCCCGCATTATGGACAACTACATCAAGACGCGTGCGCCCCAGGTAGAAAGACAGGCGATGAAGCAGATTCCGCATTAGATTTGGAAGGACGAGCGTTCAAGGCGGGACGAACCGGAACTTCCAAGCCGTGACCCCTCTTGGAGGCGCGCGAATCAGTGCCGAACGGTTGCCGGCGCGCCAAAGCCGCTGGCCCCCCCATGTTTTGGTTGCGACGGCAGGCCGCGCCACGCATCCTGCCGCAAGACCAGCATTTCCGACGCCGAAAGCTGCTGGCGGACAGAGCTTCCCTTTATCCCACGTTCTTCAATTCCACGCGGAAAAGCTGTTCCCCCATAAAGAATTCGTCGCCGTCCGTGAGGGCGACTTCGGCGCGCACGCGGCGGTAGACACCGTTGCGGCTGCGCAGATCCTGCAGAAGGAAGCGCCCCGGTTGGGCAACGATGCGGGCGTGCGATCCCGACATGTAGGGGTCATCCTTGAAGACCAGGTCGCCCGTGGTCCGCCCCAGGGTCATTTCCGGCTTATCGAGTTTGAACTCCGCGACGACCTCACCATTCAATTTGATGTGCTCAAGCTTGGCGGTGAGGGGCCCCCTTTGAAGTTTGGGAACGCTCCACACCACCGTGCCCTCCGAGGGCTCTTTGGGGTAAGCTTCTTCAAGGCTTTGGGTAACAAAGCGGAAGAGTTCCCGCCCCAGGAGAAATACGTCGCCGGGGGTAAGTTCCAAATCCTGCCTTTGGCGGATAAAGGATCCGTTTTGACTGTTCAGGTCCTTGAGTATCAGCCTGCCCTCGTGCAGGGTAACGGAGGCGTGCCTTTGCGACAGCAGCATATCGTGGGGATAGCTTAGGTCGCAATTTTCGCGGCCTATGAAGGTTTCTTTCGAGATGGGCACCGTCCTGCCGAGCGTGCCATCCGGCTTCTTTTCGCAAATCCTGGCGTCGATGCCGGGTGATGCGCGCAGGCCCGAAAAGACAACCGTCCCCTCGATTGCCGATTCCGGGAGGTTCATTGCCGCGGGCATTGTCGGCATGGCCACTGGCCGGGGCGGTGGAGGAGGCGGTGGCGCCATCGGGCGTGGCGGAGGTTGAGGCAAAGGCCGGGCCATAGGAGGCGGTGGTAACGGAGCCATGGGGCGCGGTGGTGGCGGCGGTGCCATCGGACGCGGCAGAGGGGGACTTGCCGGCCGGGCCATAGGAGGCGGAGGCGCCGGTATCGGGCGCGGTGGCGGGGCAAGTGGCCTCTGGGGCGCTAATGGTTGTTGCAATGGTGCAGGTTGCGCCGCCATCTGCGGTGCCGTCGCCGGCAGAGGTGTGCCGCAGTATCCGCAGAATTTACTTCCCTGAGGAAATGATTTGTGGCATTTCGGGCACATTACCTGGGGAATGGCTGGTGCGACTGGGCTGCGTAAGGCCGGTGAGGGTGGCGCGGCGGCGGGTGGCGCTCCTGCGTGTTGCGGCTTCCCGCAGCGTGCGCAGGTGGGCACAGACGTTGGGTTCATGTTCCCGCAGGAAGGGCAGCGCATATAACGTACGGTTCCTTGTTCGTTTGCATCAGCGGTCATATTCTATGCTCGCCTCAATTATCGGCCGACTCTATTCGCCGGTGGCTCTTATCCAAATCGGGTTAGTATAGCAGCGAAATTCATTATTGGTAGCGTTTCGTGTGCTGGCGACCAGCCGGATGTATTTCCAATCTTGCGACCCTTCCTTCAGGATTGGGTGCAGGTCGAAGGGGACCAGGCCATCGCTTGCCAGGCTCTTGGCAGAAGCTACAGGAACTTCCACGGGGGCCAACTCTCCGGTGCTGGTTCCAACAATCAGCTTAATGGACTGAACAGGCCCGAATTCTTCGCTGCTCGCCCAACGGAGTTGCAAAGCGGGCAGCGATTTAAGCGGGCAGGAAATCTCTTGTCCAATGCCAACATCCTCGGGGTCGTCGAGGGACCCATTGGAGTTGCGGTCGAAACCGGCGATCAGGATGGGACCATTACTCCCCACAGTGCGGCCTTCCCGCAAGGCGCGCAGGACGTTTTCACCCCGCGGCCCGATGCCGGCCGGCGAGTAAACCACGGTGGAAATGCGTCCCATGGCATTATCTTCGGCATATCCATTGATGCCGCGCGAAAGCTTGCCGAGGAAGTCGGTGACATCCATGCTGGCTTCGAAATTCAGGTCACCATGGGCGTCCGATCCCGCAGCGAGGAAAGGCTTGAAGAGCGGGGCATTGGTTCCATCACTCCGCGGCGCCAACCCCCGCTGGAGCAGCGGTTGCCAGCCTTCCTTGATGCCCTGCTCAAGGCGCGTGTACTGGTCAAGGCTGGGGTCATGTTGGAAGCAGGCGCTGGCATCATCGTGCTGGCGAATGCAAAACGGGTCGCGCATGTCATCAGCGGTGACCATCGTGGCGCGATTCCATGGTTCCAGACCCACCAAACCAGCTTGGAGTTGTTTCCCGCCCGGCGCCAGGAAATCCGCGTCGATATCCCATTTCCCTCCACGCATAACCGGGCTGATGGGATCAAACGGGTGTGCCGCATAGGCAAATCCCCCCGCTGCGGCGATTCGCGCCAGGGCATCCTTGAGAGGCATGGCCGCATAGGAAATGGAGCCGTCCCCCGTCATGATGACGGTATCGCCAGCATTCTTGGGATCGGGGAATCCCTTGTCGGGATCATCGGGGGAGGGCGCCACCACCATGTGGGCCGTCGTCAAATACGAATCCTTTCCGGAAGCCACGGTGACTTCTTCACCACGGATCAGCATCAACCTGCCATCGCGGAATTTCTTAACGTCTTCCAGTTCAGCCTTGTACCGGTCGGCAGAAAGATCGGTGGAGTGGTCGGTCAACAGCAACCAATCCAGTCCGGCCTGGATCGCCGCTTGCTTGGTGACATCGAGCGGATACCCGCGCTCGGCAGGGTTGTCCGTGTACCCGGAGTGGTAATGGACGTCGCCACGGTACCAATTGGGAATTTGCGGAACCGGCAGGGCATTAAGCTTCACGCGAAGATAAAAGTCCTGGTCAGGCCAATCTGCGACCCGGATTGAAATCCAGATGTCCACGGAAGAGAACTCTCCTCCCAGGAAGTGGCCGGCGAGATAACTCTGAATTGCATCCCGGCGGACCTCAAGCGTCTTCTTAAATCGATCGGGAATTGCCAGGGGTTGACCGCCCACCCGTGGGTCGAATGAAAAGTCTTTGCTATCGCCCAGGAGTAAAGGTTCCTTAGCAAATTGGTGCCGGACCCCGGAAGGTTTGATGAAGACGTTCACGCCTTGGAATTTCAACGGATTTCGGCTGACGTAGTTGGAGACGCCCGACCCGGTGGTGTGGGCTTCCTGCTCGACCCCATTGATGATCTCCACGAAGATGGGGAGATATACGTCACCTGGATTTCGCAGTGAACGCGGCGCGTCGGCGCGGAAAAACACCCCAGTCTTCGAAAATCTTGCCTTCAATTGGTCGGTCAGGCTTTCCTGCGGCTGGGCAATAGCGGGTGGGGCAGCCATGAAAGTTGCCGTTACCACCATGGCGCAGAGTAGAGAACGAAATTGCCGGATTCCAGGTCTCATGGGATTAGCTTTCGCGCCGCCTGAGAGGGGATGCACTGGTCCGCCGAGGTTGCCAGCGCTACAACCTTTCCGTTGGCATCGATCAGGGGCGCGCCGGATTCACCAGGGTCCGTCTTATGCAACATCTTCAGCGTGCTTCCTTGTCCGGTCACCTGCACACCGAGAAGGCGTGGCGCGGATTGAGGCTGGCTCATGCCGAGAGGATAGCTGCACAACACCAGCTTGGTTTCAGCCGCGACACTGGCGGCAGCGTCAGGAAAAGCCAGGGGCTGAAAACCCGTTCCGGTAAGCTGCAACAAAGCCAGGTCTGACAAGCCTTCCGCGTGAAGGTGGATCGTCGCCTTCTCTCCCGAATCCGGGTCCTGATAATCCTGCTGAATCATCTCATCCGGTGGCACCTGGAGGACCTTCAAGGTCTGCTTTTCCGTGCTCAGGGCGGTTTGAACATTAGGTTGACCGTCTGCCGTCGTCACCAGTGCGCCCGCGGGCCAGGCATAAGTCTTTACGCTGTTCATATCCAGTTCCAGGTGCTGGTGTTCAATCAGGAAGTCCACCTGTGGGTCAAACTTCCATGGGGCAATGACGCGTTTGCTGGTCAGCAACTTTCCATCTCCACTCACCAGGAAGCCGGTTCCAGCCTGAGAAAACTGCTCCGACGCCTTGGACTTCGGATCGCGAACCCTGTATTCCGTGTAAAGCAGGTAGAGAGATGCTTTGGCTTTTCCTCCCAAGGCCTCGTCCAAGTGCAGTTTCGCCAGGTGTTCCTTTGCCATACTCACGGCCGCAGCGGAGGACGGATTTGCCAGCGTGTCCAGAATCGTATCCGCTGTCATGTGGAGAAGGGGATTGCCCTGGAAAAGATTGAGCGGGACTTGTTCGTTCAAGGATACCGGGATCACGACCTGTTTGGCCCGCAGTGCCAACTTCTCCAGGGAGTTCAGCTTGACCTCGATGAAGCTCTGGCCGGTGATGATGATCTTGTCCTTGTCCACCAGATCGCGCACCGGCTGCATGGAATCGAGATCGGAAAAAATAATGGTGCATTGGAGCGGCCCGGGAAGATCGACCGGCTCTTTATTCGAAAGCTTGAATTCCTGGTCGAAGGTTTCGATATGGACGGGAATGCCGTTCACGCGTACGTCCTGAAAATACATGCGCTCCACCGTGGCGGCGCGATCGACGGGTTTAATACTGACGGCAATGCTAAGCAGTAAGCGGTCAAAGTTAATATCCCGGAATGAGAGACTCTTGTAGACGCCGGGATTGGGCGCGGGTTGCCCCCCCTTGGTGGGAAGTTGATATATCTTGGCGCCCCGAATTGCCTCTGGCATCTGACCTGTGGGTTCGGTCTGTTGCGCAAGGATAGGTGCGGAAAGAGCGCATAGCATTGCGATGATGAGCGTATGAAGACTAAGACGCGCTAGGTTATATTGCGGCGACAGCATTTTGTGTGGACTCCCTGATTCATCCGGCGCAGGAACGGCTTGCCTGGGGAACCGCGCAGATTCCTCCCTAAGAGGTGGGGTCTTGCCAGAAAACCTCATAGAGCTCTACGGGTGTCTCCTTGCCTTTCACGCGGATGGGTTCCAGTCTTTGCGCCGGTATTCTGCCGTTCAGCAGCATGTAGGTGGATTCTGAAACCAGTATCTGTGCCCCGGCAGCGTTCGAGCACAGTCGTGACGCCAGGTTGACGGCGTCGCCGATGACGGTGTAATCCATGCGTTTGGCGGAGCCAATGTTACCTGCCGTTACCGGCCCCGTATTCACCCCTACCCCCATCCGGAGCGGTTGCTGGCCGCGGCTTTCCCATTCACGGTTTAGAGTGACCAGTGCCCGCTGCATTTCTATGGCAGTCTTGGCGGCGCGCAGAGCATCATCGGGTTTGGGAATGGGAGCTCCGTAAACGGCCATAATTCCATCGCCGAGGTATTTGTCGAGCGTTCCTCCGCTTTCAAAAATCAGGTCTGTCATCTCCGTAAAATATTCGTTCAGCAATTCCACCACGGCATGAGGTTCCATGTGTTCGGACATCCGGGTGAAACCTCGAATGTCGGAGAACAGTATGGTGACGGTTTGATTCTCCCCGCCGAGGTGAATCTCGCTCGGGTTGGCGAGGATCTTCTCGACAATGTTGGAACTGAGAAAGCGCTCCAGCGCCTGGCGTTCAATGACGCGTCGCGCCAGCTCCTCGTGCGAACGCGCATTGTCAAAGCTGATGGCGGCCTCGGCGGCGATCACGGAAAAAATACCCAGCTCTTCCTGGGAAAAAGCGTAGGGCTTGCTCAGGCAATCAACGTAAAAAATCCCAAAAACACGGTCCTTATAAATCAGCGGAGCGCACATGGCGGAGCGAATGCCGGACATCCGCAGGCTCTGGCTGGTGGAAAAGCGCTCATCGGTGCCGACGTCGTAAATCAATAGCGGCACACGGTCCGTCATGAGCTTTTCCGTCACCGTGGTGGAAAGCGCGACTCCGCGCGCCTCGGCTTTCCGGGCTTCGTCCTTGTAAAGCAGGACGGCGGGCTTAAAACCCTTCTTGTCGTCACGGAGCATGACGAATCCCCGTTCGACATTGTCCATCTGAAATACCAGTTCCATCACCCGGTGCATGATTTCGTCCGGCATCAGAACGGAGGAGAGCGTCTTGCCAACCGCCAGGAGCAACTTCAGCAGGTTGTTTTCCTTCTCCAGAATCTTCACCCGCTCTTGAATGGGCACAGCCGTCAAAGGCGCCGTGGGCGGGGTGAGCCGCAGTGCGGTGCCAATATCCTCCACGCCGCTGACCAGGCCTTTTACGTCGGTCACCGTCCCGCTGCCGGCCTCAATGTGCAAATCGCCCGCGCGGGTCGACTCATACTTCAACTCATACATGCCAATTGCGATGCGGTCCTGCTCCTTAAGCTGGTGCTCCTGAATCTGGGTGTTGTTTACGAAAGTACCGTTCATGCTTCCCAAATCATTGAGCAAGGTGATGTCACCCGGGAGCACGGTAATGCGCACATGGTGGCGGGAAACACTGGGATGGCGCAGCACCAGATCGTTTGAGTCTGCCCGTCCCACGCTGATCGTGGGGCTGGTAATCTCAAAGATCGAGGTCCGGGCGGTAGGATCGGTAATAACGAATCGGGCCATGAAGGACGTCTCGTCTATTCCACGCGTACGACATCGGAAAATTCCGGCTTCACGTGGGAATTCATCGTTACAATTCTGGCACGTGCATTGCCCGTGTCAATGACTTGTGTGACCTCGATGACTCCCACCCGGGTAGTGGTATCGGTCGCCTTATATACAGCAAGGCGGGATCCTGTCTGAATGCCTTGCGCTGAGCCCATGTCAATCATCACATTCGCGCCTTCGACAGAGGTTATGTAACCCTGCGAGGTCTGCCGCGGAGGCGTGGCGGGCCGCGCTATCGTGGCGACCTCCCCAGGAGTTCCCGGTGGCGCCGCGGGTTGGCCGGTCATCTTGCTCAGCGCGCTATCGGTTTGGGCGCGCAAGTCGGCAATGGCCGTCCGCAGCTTGGAGAAGCCCTCCTCATTGCCAATCCGCAGGGACGAGAGCATTTCATCCAGTTCCTGAAGTTGGCGCTGCTGGCGAATGACCGCGGCCTGAAGTTGTCCCTGATTCTGTTTCAATTCCGCCAGTTGCCCGTTCAACGACGCCACTTGATTGCCCAAAGCCTGCATCTGGTCGAGCACGGCTTTAAATTGGTCGTCGAGATACTTCTGCTCGTCCTCTTTGAATTTCGGAAAAGCACTGGGCGTCAAAAATAAAAGCAGGAAGATGCCAAGAATGATCCGGCGCGTCATGATCAAACCTCCACAGCGTTTCTGGTAGCTTCGCATGGGGCATCCCTGTTATTGGCTGGTGAGGGTGACATTAACAGGGGCTGTCTCGTTTTCGGAAACAGTAATTTGCCGCTGAATTGGCCGATATCCGGATAGCGATATGACCAAAGTATGAGTCCCAACCGACAATCGAAAAGAGGTGGGAGTCTGTCCACCTACAGGTGCTCCATCCGCCAGCACTGAGGCGCCAGTCGGAATGCTCCGGACCTCTGCAATTCCTGTCTTTGCTGCCGCGGAAAGGGTTACCTTCCTGGTGATGATGTCGCTGCTCTTGAGCGTGACCGTATTCTCAAAAGGCGGCGCGCCCGGCTGTTTGATTGTGTAAGTGTGATTCCCCGGCGGCAGCGTAGCGCGGACGGGGCTCAGTCCGTAGGATTTTCCATCAATGAGCACTTCCACTCCCGCCGGCACCGTGACCACGCCAAACTCGGCGCTGGGGGACGATAGGCTGGCCACGACGCTGCCTGTCTGTCCACCCTCGATCGTTACGCTCTGGCGAAAATCATCGTATCCGTTCATGGAAACCACAATGTTGTGGGCGCCGGAAGGAAGGTCGGGGATGGTATGTGGCGTCACCCAATCAGGATCGGATCGCCCATCCACGGATATCCGCGCCCCATTCACGTTGGCGCTTACCATCAGTTGTCCCACCTTCGCCCCGGCGGCGTGCGGTCGAGGTTCGGGATTGGAAACCAGCCCGGCTTTCGGCGCAGCTTCCGAGGGCTTCGGTGCGGCGGCGGCCGTCGCCGGCGCGGCCGATGCCGCGGGTGGCTGCGGGCTCTGTGCCGGCGTCACGGTTGCAACTTGTGCGGGCACGGCCGATGTGACCGGCTGGCTTCGCGGACGCAAAAAGAAGTAGCTGGCGCCGGCCATGATGGCCACCAACAGGAGCGCGCCCACTACCCAGGCGATCTGGGGAATTGCCTGCGGTTGCGGTGTCGGCCCTGGGGGCGGCACCACCGGGACATCGAGAGAGCTCCCGATGGGCGTCTCATCGAGCGCGGTCGGGGGGGCTGGCGGGGCGGCAAGCGGTTGCCCCCGTAAAACGGTTCCGGCGGCTCCCGCGGGACCCGGCGACGCGTTCATGAGCACGGTGCCATGGCCTACCGCCGAGCCTCCGAGATTCTTGTAATTCCTGAGATCTTCCGCCAGTTCCTGGCAAGTCTGATAGCGTTCATCGACATTTTTGGCGAGCGCTTTGTTGATGACATGGCTCAGGCCCGCATGGATCGACGCATCGAGTTCGCGGGGCGGAATGGGATTTTCATTGATGATCTTATAGATCACCGTCGTAATGTTCTGGCCTCCAAAGGGCTTTTCCCCGGTCACCAATTCGTAGAGGATCACACCGAGAGAGAAGATGTCAGACCGGCCGTCGATCTGGCGGCCTTTAACCTGCTCCGGCGACATGTAATTCGGCGTCCCCAGGATTTGGCCCGCCTGGGTCATGCCCATGGACATCATCTTGGCAATGCCGAAGTCGGTGACCTTCACCAAACCGTTTTGCAAAATCATGATGTTCGCAGGCTTCACATCGCGGTGCACAATCTTGTTGCGATGCGCGTTATCGAGCGCGCTGCAGACCTGGTCATAGATGGGCAAAATGGTTTCAATCGGAAGGATGGTCTGTTCCTGCACGATCTTTTCGAGCGACTTGCCCTCCAGGTACTCCATGGCAAGGTAAAGGACTCCATTGTCTTCGCCGAAATCGTACACGGTAATGATATTGGGGTGGGCAAGAATCCCGGCCGCCATTGCTTCCCGTTGAAAGCGCGCCTTATACTCCTGAAACTCCTGCGGAGAGAGACCTTCAGGAAGCATGGTTTTGATTGCCACGGTGCGGCCGATGATGGGGTCAAACCCCTGATACACAACTCCCATTGACCCACGGCCCAATTCACCGACTATTTGATACCGCCCCGCTTTCGTCAGCGCCTCGGCCATAAGTACCCCGCTTTCAGAATCCGGCCAGTCCCCATCCGAGCCATGCGACCGGAGCCCTTACTTTTTATCTTTAGATCGTTATCACGTGTTGGGCTAACCTGCTTCAGAAACAAAGTCTTATCAGCAGGGCAAGGGTAACGCAAGAGTTGATGCAAGTCAACGATTCTCCCGCCTCCCGGAGCCGCCAGCAGAGGTGCCCTGCATGGGTTTATTTAGATACTGGTATATATAAACATAACAACTACGCACTGAGGTGCTTCCTCATGTCTTTTTCAATCCTGTTAAGGCGTTGGAAATGGACAGGCAGGGGACGAACAACCCGTACCAATCTGCTGACTTTTGGCTATCTGTTTTTCTAAAGGTGAAAAGCCCCCCGATTGCTGAAGTAATGCTGGCGTAAGTTCCGGCTTGCGCCGGGACACCTTCGGGTGTTCTAATCCCTTCATTCGACGGGGCGGGCCTTGGACTGTGCCTGCCTGTCAAGAAACCAATCAAAGCATTTTGAGGCGGAATGTGCCAAACCGAGCCAAGAGCCCTACTCTCATTTTCTCGCTGGTATCTCAAATCTTCCTGGCGGTGCGGCCCCACCGGGGGACACGCAGGGTACTCATCCTCTCTTGTTTCATCATCATGATGGTCATTTCAGGCGTCCTTGGGGGTGGTTGCTCATTAGCGGATACCCCGGGCACGCTCCTAATCGGTGCCAAGCTTTACGTCCGGCTGGAGACTGCCGCAAGTACCAAAACATCGCACCTCAATCAGGCCGTAACTGCCCGCGTCGTACGAGAGGTCATCGGCGAGCAGGGTGTTCTGGTCCCGATTGGGGCGCAAGTGACCGGGAGGATTGAGAAGTTGATTCCCGCATCGGACCCCACGGACCACGCGCGCATGTTGATTCGGTTCACCCAGTTGGCCATACCCCGGCATCCTCCCTACAGCCTGACCGCGCACTTGACGGATGTGGAGAACGCACGGGAAACGGTTTTGCCGGATGGCACGATCCAAGGTGTTCTTGCCAAAGATGCCGCGGTTGGACGCATGGATAACCTGTTGGATAAGCTGGGATCACCGGGCGCCGAAATGGAGAAGATGTCGGGCAAAACCATTGGCAAGGCTGATACTTCCATTGATTTTTCGGCGGGCACAGACATGGTTCTGACGCTCGATCAACCTCTTGTTGTGGAGTCCACATCGCCCCCGGCAGCGTCCACAGAGATCTCATCGGCCCTGGCGCAGACTGTGGAAAAGCTCCTGGTTGAGGCGCCGAACCGCGCCACGAGCAAATCGAAGAAACCAGGCGACCCTCTCAACCTGGTCGTGGTGGGAAATGCCGAACAGATTCTCAACGCCTTTAAACAGGCCGGCTGGAGTCCGGCCGATAAATTGGGCGCGAAGTCGGCGGTCGGGACGGTCCGGGCCATGGCCAATGACGCGGGTTACGGACAGGCCCCGGTTTCCCAGCTCTACCTCTTTGGCCGCGCCGAGGACTTGGCGTTTGAAAAAATGCTGAACACCTTTCTGAAGCGGCATCACCTCCGTCTGTGGCGAACCACGGCCACCACCGCCGATGGCCGCGAAATCTGGCTGGGCGCGTCCACCCACGATATTGGCCTGGACGTGCACCTGGGAGTGGTGTCACACGCCATCGATCCTGACCTGGATGTTGAACGCGGGAAAGTGGGAGCCGACCTGCTGGCGGGCGGATTGGTGGCCGCTGAACGGCTGGTGAGCCGCCCCAATCCTCTCTCCGAGGGAAGGACCGCGACCGGAGGGACGTGGAAAACCGACGGGCAAATGTTGTTGATTGAAGTGAAATCTTCCGGCACCCTGTGAGACATTTTGGATTTTCGATTTTGGATTTTAGATTAAGGGACGTGATTGCCCGTCATCTCCTTTCTTGGCGGCCAGCAATCAGCTATCAGCTTTCAGGAAATGCGTTAGCTCATCGTTCGCCTCTCGCTGCCCACCGCCGACCCTAATCCAAAATCCAAAATCGAAAATCCAAAATGGATTGACGCCTCTCCGAAGGCCGATGTATGTTCTCTTGCGGAGGACCAACCTTCATTCGCCCCAGGTTTGTGAATTGAGCGAGAGGTGCAATATGACTACCATATCTGCTTTCCCAACCGCGGCTACCGCGCATATCACGGGTAAGATCATTGACGCCGTGGTGAAGGTGTCCGTGGACGCCACCCGCCCCCTGCCCCTGGTGTGCGCGCTTTATGCCATCGAAAACTCCGAGGGCACGTGGCTGTGCGCCTATTACGGAGCCAACCGCAGCGTCTTTGACTTCCTCCCCCAGAAGGACGCGCAAGTTGATGAAGCCACGCTGGGCATCACCTTTCTCCACAAGGTTTTCATTCCCAAGGATCAGTATCAACCCGCCCAATGGGAACAATTTAAGAAAGAGCGGTTCATGGCTTACGGCGCATAGAACGAATACCCTCCGGGATTTTCGGGCCACAACTTTCTGATTTACACTTCCCTCTTGCGCATCAAATTTCTGCTATACTCTGCGCCAGACCCGGCTCTTTATATGCTCTTAAAGCGCTGCAAAGTTGTCGCCATTGGTCAGGCATTCTCATTAAACATTTCTGGCCTCATCGAGATTAGGAATCCCCTGCGGGCCAGCAAAAATGGAGGTACCGGCCTATGAGTTCTTTAAGGAGAACAAGCATATTTCTGGTGTTGGCATTGGCGATCGCCGCGAGTGCCTGGGCACAAAGAGGTGGAAAAGGCGGGATGGGCATGGGCTCATTGCCCCAGATGCCCGGCATGAGCAATCCCGTGGTCGGCTCGGGCGCCGAGTATCAGATGACCACAAAGGGCAAAGACATGGACGTTGCCTGGGCGATCCTTGGCAAGGAAGATGTAAACGGCAGTCCCGGGCTTTGGATGGAGACACGAATGCAAAGCGCCGAGTTGGGTGGGGAGATGGTCACAAAAATATTGATGGTCAACGAAGGTCCCGAAGCCGGAATTAAGCGCATGATTATGCAGCAACCCGGACACCCCCCGATGGAAATGACCGGCATGATGATGGGAATGATGAAGGCGGGTCAGCCCAAACCCTCTGGTTCTGCTGGCAAAGCGGACTTTGGTGAACTGGTGGGCACGGAAACCATCACCGTCCCCGCGGGCACCTTTGTGTGCCAACACTATCGCAAGCAGGGTCAGAACGGGCCCGTTGACTTCTGGGTTTCGGACCAGGTCACCCCTTACGCTATGGCGAAGATGACGGGTCCGGACGTTACCATGGTCTTGAAGAAGACCTTGACCAACGAAACCTCTCATATCAAGGGTGAACCGCAAAAAATGGGGATGCCGGAAATGCCGCACTTCTAGAGTGCCGTCCCCGCTGATTCTTTACACGGGGGACGAAGGGCCCTTGCGGTGGTAGGGGCATAAGGCTTGCCCGAGTTACGACTCGCGAATTGAGTTCTGACCGGCAACTCCGCCGCTTGCTGTGCGGAAAGGCCACCGCCTTTCCGCACAGACGCCCACGGGCCTGCGGCGCTCCATTGACGATGAGGATGCGCGAAGCGCCTTGAGTGCGGCCGTGAAGCTGCCGCCTTTCATTTGATTAGATCTGAGCTCGCGAAATGCCGGTCATAGTTGGTACTTCTGTATTCCCTTGCGGTCGCTGCCGCAACCGCATTCCAAGGCGGTAACTGCTGCGACCGCACTCAAGGGGCCTTTGGCACAGCTATTTTCATGACAGCCGTGGGCAAAGCCCCTTCCATCTCCACGCTTTCCACCCAATTTGGACAGGCTTGTAGGGGCGCAAGGCCTAGAGCCCCCGCTTCGAGAATTGGAGCGGCCCGTCCATTCATTGTAAGAACGATAGGGGACGGCACCCCGGGCTTTACCCTCCCGGGCCGTGGCGCGCGCCGGACCTTCCCGCCCCGCGGCAGCCGCCCCCGCCATCCCCACCCGCGCATACGTAGCCTCTAGGCTAGCTTAAACATTGACAAGATGAATAGCTGTGCGATACTAGCCCTTGAGGCCCGCGCGGGGGATGGGGCCACTTGGACGCAGCGCCGGCGGGGAGATGGGCTCGGGCTGAGCCCCCGTTAAGCCCGCCCAATACCCATTCTTCTGGCGATGTTGTAGAAATAAAATGAGTTATGGTCGAGACGAGGAGGCCTCTGGAAAATGTATGTTATTGAAACTAAGTATTTTAGTTCATTCCCGCGGCTAGTGGTGCACAAAAAGGGGGGAACCGAAAATGAAGGTTAATCTCGCGATGTTATTGAAAACTCGTGTAGAAAAAATGTCATTTTTCTTGTCTCTCGCGATGTTGATGAAAACAAACTACATATAGATTTCTCTCGCGATGTTGACGATAACACAGGCAGTTATTGAAAATGAGGATCGAGACGGAAAACCAAGCGGGCGCCCTGATGGAGCTTGCCCCGAGGCGGACCGGGCACCGGTGGAGGCGGGACGCGCCCGAAGTCCTCTTTCGGCTTCGCCCGCCTTGTTGTGTCCAGCCGCCCTGTGGTATATTTATAAATTGGTTGCATAAAATTGCATGGACAAGGTCTATCGACGTACGCAGATCGTAGACCTCCTGCGGAGTGAAGAAGTCGAAACGCAGGAGGACCTTCGCCGGAAGTTGGTGCGCCGGGGTATCCATGTGACCCAGGCCACGGTCTCGCGTGATATTGAGGAACTCGGCTTGGTAAAGACCCGCTCGGGTTACCGCCTCCCGGATGCGGGGGGTGAACCGATGGCGGCTCTGCAGCCGACCCTGGCGGTGGTGCTCAAGGAATTCATGGCGGACGCGCGCCAGGCGGGGAACCTGGTGGTCCTGAAAACCCGGCCGGGAAACGCTCATTCGGTGGCCGTGGCGCTGGACGCCAACCCGTGGCAAGAAGTGGTTGGGACTTTGGCCGGCGACGATACCATTTTTATCGCCACTTCCAGTTCGCGCCAGGCAGGAATGATTCGAAAGAGAATTTTGGCGCTTGTTGCCGCATGACAGTAGATCTAGCGCGGGCCTGTTTTGCCGGTCCGCGGGTCGTCCCCGATGGGCAAGGAAGAGCCGCGAACCCATAAAACAGGTTCGTGCTACCCTTCTAATCCGGGGCGTGGCGAAGAAGTTCCCCAGGCCAACCGGAATGATCCCCATCAGAAAGGAAATCGAAGTTCAATCCATGTCTAATACTCCAACTCCAATCAAACGTGTGGTACTGGCCTATTCCGGAGGTCTTGATACCTCCATCATTATTCCCTGGCTGCGCGAAAATTACGGCTGCGAAGTCATCGCCATGGTCGGGAATGTCGGCCAGGGCGACGATTACGCCGCCGTCCGCCGTAAGGCTCTGGCCAGCGGCGCGACCAAGGTTTTTGTTGAGGACCTCCGCGAGGAGTTTGTGACCGGCTATCTGTGGAAAGCCGTCAAAGCGGGTACGGTCTACGAAGGCAAGTATCTGCTGGGAACCTCCCTTGCCCGGCCGGTGATCGCCAAAGCCCAGGTGAGGGTAGCTCTGGAACAAGGGGCGGACGCCCTGGCGCACGGTTGCACGGGGAAAGGGAATGATCAGGTACGGTTTGAGCTGACCTTCAAGGCGCTGGCGCCCCACCTGCACGTCATTGCCCCCTGGCGTGAATGGTCCATCAAATCGCGCGAAGACGCGTTGCAGTATGCGGAGACTCACTCCATCCCGGTGCCCGTCACCAAGAAGGATCTTTATAGCCGCGACCAGAATCTGTGGCACATTAGCCACGAGGGTGGGCCGCTGGAAACCAAGCTGGGCGAACCACCGGAGGATGCATGGAAGCTGACTACTAATCCTCAAAACGCTCCGGCCCAGGAAGGAACCGTGGTCATAGCCTTTGAAGCCGGCGTGCCGGTTGCGGTAAACGGTAAGCGCCTGGGCCCGGTAAAAGTGGTGGAGACCTTGAATCAGATTGGCGGTCAATACGGCGTGGGCCGCACCGACCTGGTGGAAAACCGGCTGGTGGGAATGAAATCGCACGGCGCCTACGAGACCCCGGGTGGCACGCTGATTTACGCTGCTCACCATGAACTGGAAGCCCTGTGCCTTGACCGGGAAACCCTGCACTATAAACAGCATGTTGCGTTGCGCTATGCCGAACTGGTCTATTACGGGCAGTGGTTCACGCCGCTGCGCGAAGCGCTTGACAGCTTTGTGGAAAGCACGCAGCGCAATGTGACGGGGAAGGTGACCCTGGGTCTTTACCGCGGCCACATCCGCGTGCTCGACCGGCAGTCGCCGAATTCTCTCTATGACACCAGCATTGGCAGTTTTGTGATGGGCTCGGACTACGATCAAAAGGATGCCGAAGGATTCATCAATATCCTGGGGCTGCCTCTGCGGATTGAGGCCGCTCTGAAGAAGAAGCGCGAGGCGAAGCCGGCGGGAAGGAAGAAGGGATGAAGCTTTGGGGCGGACGGTTTAGCGGCCGGCGCGACCCACAGTTCGAAAAGTTTTCCGAGTCCTTTTCTCTCGATCAACGTTTCGTTCTGTATGATCTGAGGGTCAACCTTGCCTACGTGAAAGCCTTGACGGAGGCACGCGTCCTGAAGCCGCGCGAAGCAGGGCAGCTTGCGGCCGGCCTGGAAGCATTGCGCCGCAAAGTACAGCGTGATGCGAGCTGGGCGCAGGGACAGACCGCCGAAGACGTCCACACCTGGGTGGAGGGTCAACTCGAGAATATCTCCGGAGATGTGGCGCGCAAGCTGCGTACCGGCCGCAGCCGCAACGACCTGGTGGCGACGGAGATGCGCCTGTACGTGAAGGACGCAACGCTCGATCTTGAGCGGCGCCTCGCCGGTTTGCTGGCGGCGCTGGTCAGCCAGGCGCGGCGGCACTCGCAGGTGATCCTGCCGGGATACACGCACCTTCAACCCGCGCAGCCCATCCTCTTCGCGCACTACCTGCTGGCGTATTTCGAAATGTTTTGCCGGGACGGCAGCCGTCTGCGCGACTGCCGTGTCCGCGCCGATGAACTTCCCATGGGCGCGGGGGCGCTGGCAGGAACCACCTTCTCGATTGATCGGGAGCGGCTGGCAAAGCAGTTGGGGTTCGCGCGCGTTGCCCGCAACAGCGTGGACGTAACATCTGACCGCGATCCTGCGGCGGAATTGCTCTTTGCCTGTGCGCTCTCCATGCTTCACTTGAGCCGCTGGGCGGAGGATTTAATTATCTATTCCTCTCCGGGATTTGGCTACGTGGAGCTGGCCGACGCCTATTCCACGGGCAGCAGTTTGATGCCACAAAAGAAGAATCCCGATTCACTGGAGTTGATTCGCGGCCGGTCGGGCATTCTGCTGGGAAAGCTCATGTCCATGCTGGCAGTGATGAAAGGGCTGCCGCTTGCCTATGATCGCGACCTTCAGGAAGACAAGGTTGCAATGTTCTCCGGCGTGGACACT
>JARLGN010000321.1 GCA_031292775.1 Acidobacteriota bacterium
CTTGCGCGCCTGGTTGAGCTCGCCCGCGAGTACGGATTCCACCTCATCCACGACCTCGCCTACGCCGACCTCGGCTTCGACGGATACAAGCCGCCCTCCGTCCTCCAGGTTCCGGGCGCCAAAGACGTCGCCGTCGAGTTCTTCACCCTCTCCAAGAGCTACAACATGCCTGGCTGGCGCGTCGGCTTCATGGTCGGCAACCCCGTCCTCGTCAACGCCCTCGCCCGCCTCAAGAGCTACTTTGACTACGGCACCTTCACCCCCATCCAGGTCGCCAGCATCCTCGCGCTTGAGGGGCCGCAGGAGTGCGTCGCTGAAATCCGCGACACCTACCGCCGCCGCCGCGACGTCCTCATCGAAGGCCTCAACAAGGCCGGCTGGCACGTCCCCTCGCCCAAAGCCACCATGTTTGTCTGGGCACGGATACCGGAGGCGTATCGCCACTTAGGCTCACTGGAGTTCAGTAAGATACTGCTCACTGAGGCAAAAGTAGCCGTAAGCCCCGGCATAGGCTTCGGCGACTACGGCGACACCCACGTCCGCTTCTCCCTGATCGAAAACGAAGAAAGAACCAGACAAGCCATCCGCGGCATCAAGCAAATGCTAAGCAAGCACTCGCTCGTAACTTCATAGCTTTAACAACTAACTGCCCGCTTTCGCGATTTCACTAAGCACGAAAATGGGTGCCCCAGGTCTCTTCAGAGACCTGGGAAAACACCGGACCGACCCCGGCCAGAATCTAAGCATCGTTCAGCACAATCATGGGGCAGGTTTCGAACGTGCAACCTGGACCCCGTCTCATGAAACTGGGCCGTTTCCCTGAGGACTGCTGGGCGACGGGAACTTTTTGTCGAGCCAGTTTGATCGTTCAACGCTAATCCTGTTCGGAATATCTCGCAAGGCCTCATTGATCAGCGGGACGGTCCTTGATAAGCGATCACTGTCGATTTGAACCGCGATTCGGGAGTTTCCATCGTACTGGTGTACGGCGACATGGCGAACGCCCGGCAAACGACGAATCGCGTTTCTCGCCGACGCGATTGATGCTGAATCGTCAGGAGGCATCGTTATGAAGATTGTCTCGAAGTTGCGAACATCAGCGTTTGACCGAGAAACATCGAACCTCAAGATAGCTAGCTCTTCATGGATACTCTTGAGGGCATCCATGACGAACTCCTGACTGCTTACCTCTTTCTCTTCAAGCTTAGCAACGGTAAACTTTCCGAAATGCTTCAAGAATGTCGAGTAGTTGGGATCCTTACTAGCTTTGAGCGTTGCGGATATTTTGTCTGCGAGCTTTGCTTTGAAATCAACGATCTTGGCGAACCTCAGGTCCCGAGGGTACGGAAGGTGTTCTATTGGTCCAGTGTCAAAAGAATAGGTCGTTGCGTCGTCTTTTATGACTATTGTTGGTTTGTCAAATGCGAGGCGTAGGCCGAGCTCGAACATTACGTTTGGATTCTTTCCGCTTACATCACAAATGACAATCGGATTGTCGTAGAGGTTCTGAACGATCGTCTTGTGGATGAAGGAAGACTCATCTGAGTAGCTAACAAGTCCAGCTTCTAATCCTGCATCAGACACTGCTTCGCGGATTATCGAATATACATCAGCCCAATGTGATTCCGGATAGTCGCCAATCGACGATATGGGCATGATGACGCCACATTTCTGTTTGGTGCTTGGCGCTACAAGTTCCTTGGCAATCTTGTCGGCCACTTCCTGCCTCCAAAACTATCTGATTTTTTGAATTCTGGAAAATCATACTCCCCTGTTACCTAGCAACAATGTTCTCTTTAAAATTGACTCGTTACCTAAGTAGAAAGGCAAAGTGGCGGTGGCCCTCAGGGTCTGGGGAGGCAAGTTCCCATACTGACCCTGGGTGCCCCAGGTCTCGCTTTTGAGACCTGGGAAAGCACGCCCCTCACCCGCCAGAAACAAACTGTTCCCTGCTCCCTGGTCCCTGCTCCCTGTCCCGCCAATTTTCGTTGCAAACAATTTCCCCGGTAGCGCGCATACTGGAACCAGGCATGGTCCGGCCAAAAGGCCAACTCTTTTCGTATCATAATGTTCCACGTGGAACACTTTGCCGCGGCCGCTGCTGTTCGGCAGCCTGCGCGGCGCACCAAAAACCCCTCCCAGCCTTCATCCCGCACAAAAATTGCCCGCCCAGCCCGCATTTCGACCTGGCAACCAACCTCAAAATCCCCAGAAACTGCCTCATTCCTTGTGCATTCGTCCATCGCGCAGCCGATCTTTCTTTGTGAATGCACCGTGAATGGTGATATCCACAGAAGTTTCTGAGATTTGCACTTGTTTCCACAGATCGAACAGGTCCAAAGTCTCAAATCAAGCAGTGACCTTGTAGGGAATCGGACAGCAAGTACAGCCCGGCTCCTGCGGCAGTCCCGGTCAATGAAGGCAGTCCGCACGCGGCGCAAGCCGCAGGCGAATCGCCACCAGAGATTGAGGTTGCAACGGAGGCAGAGCAGGTAGGAGCTGGACCCGGTTGGAGGTGAAGAATCATCCGCGGTGCAAGCCGAGGATGCAAAGTTCGCAGCCAGACGGGGATTCATCATCGACCCAACCGTCGCCACCCGAGCGGGGCAACTCGCAAAGGAAACGACGGAAAGCCGAAGGGCAAGCGGTCCGGGGAAACCTGGAGACGAGGCTCCGAGGCAAGCGCCATAACCCCAGATTCAGGGCAACTTGGAATTGGGCGGACGGCGCCGCCAGCGGAACGGAAGAGGCGGGGCAACCCGCAAGTTCCCTTCGAAGGCGAGACCAGCGGAAAGCGATCCGGAGAGATCCGGCAATCGAGCCACTGGCAAAACCGGAAGGCGCGTCCCGAGGCGACTCGGAGAACGCACCAGCCGGAGCCGGAAGATCCGAAACGCGGGGCAACTCGGCGGCGGATCATCGGCGATACCGAAGGGCCGAAACCGGGGCAACCCGGAGGCCGGTCAATCGGCACCGCCGAAAGGATGAGAACTATTGGGAAACCGATAGCTCCATCGCCGGCAAAGCCGGACCGATGCGGCAGGCGGGGTAACCCGCACGACCCCATCGGCGGCGCGCGGCGGCAGATAGGCAGCGGGGCAACCCGTAGCAGATCGGCAGTCGGCAGCGTCGAGGACCGGAGCGCGTTGGGGCAACTTGGCGTGCGGTCCACCGGCACAGCAAAATGGACTGGCACTGCGGAGCAATCCGCGGAGTCGTCGCCGGCGCGGTACAGTGCGCAGCCTGGGGCAACCCGGAGCAGCGCAGAAGGCCCAGCCGGAGGGTGTAGCTGAGCGGGGCGCCTCGCGAGGATGCATCCACAAAGCTGAACGGGACAATGTGTGATTCGAGGAACTGCACAAGGCACTTCCGGAAAACGGCAGGGGGCGCTAGGCTTCTGGCGTTTTCTTTTTAGTGCTTGGCTGCGCCTTCGCTCGCGCCCTGGCCGGGCCGGTTCTTGTTCAGCAGAAAGGCCAGCAGAATCAGCACCACCGACATCCACGACAGCTCAATGTAGACATCCTGGTAGCCCTGGAATTGTGCCTGCAAGTTCAACTGGGCATACATGTTTGACAGCGCCATGGCGGCCCCGTTGGGCCCGCCGAAGTGGCTGCTGAAGAAGCCCGCCAGCGCCTGTTTGTGCTGCTCGAAGATGGGCGTCCCCGGCACCATGGCGTTTTGCAGGTGCTGTTGGTGCCACATGGCGCGGCTGGTCACCTGGGCGTTGGTAACTGCGATCAGGATGCTGCCGCCAATCTTGCGGGCAAAGTTGATGAGGCCGGCGACCTGGTTGCTCTCTTCCTTTGGCATGCCCACGTAGGCCGCGTTGGTGATGGAAATGAAACAGAACGGCAGCGGTAGCATCTGGATGACACGCAGCCACGAGCACTGCGCGAAGGTCATGTCGAGCGTGGTCACGCTGGCCGCGTAGCGGAAGGTGAACACGAACATGGTGAACCCGATCATCACCAGCGTGCGCGCCGAAACCTTGCCGGTGGCAAAGCCGGCAAGGGGCATCACAATGACCAATGTGAAGCCGCCCGCGGTCAGTGCCAGGCCGGATGTTGTTGCGGTATACCCCAACAGCGTCTGCATAAACTGCGGCTGCAGCACCGTATTCGCATTCAGCACGCCGCCCACCAGCGCCATCAGGAAGCAACAGATGGCGAAGTTTTTAAAGCGGAAGAGTTTGAGATTGATCAGCGGGTCTTTCTGTCGCCACTCCCAGACGATCAAGCCCACGATGCCAAGAACGAACAGCGCACCTGAAAAGCAGATAAAGCCGGAGGAGAACCAGTCGTTCTCCTCGCCCTTGTCCAGCATGATCTGCAGGCCGCCCATGGAGATCGTCAACAAGGAAAGGCCGACATAATCCATGTGGCGTATCCGCGAGATGTCGGGCTTGATCCACGGCGGATCTTCCACCAGCC
>JARLGN010000322.1 GCA_031292775.1 Acidobacteriota bacterium
GGCCGCAAGCGGCGGTCCCCTACGGTGTGCGTCTCTTCACTCGGGGCTCCGCAATTTGCCCACAAAACGCCCCTTGGCGGCCCCCCGCCAGATTGCGGCCGCAGTTTTGAAACGGTTTCCCTGGGAGAGGGATGTTTTCTGGACGCATCTGCGTGCGCAGATGATTCCTGTCCTCTCCGAGGGGAGTGGGTGTCCCGATGCATCGGGACGGGTGAGGGGTCACTTTCGCCCATGCTCTACCAACTGCGGTGCGGCGCATACGATGATCAAGGCGTATACCGTACACAAGAAACCGTACACAAACCGTACACAAGGAACTGGGCCGCGAGGCATATCTCATGTACAATCTCGCTTCGACGAATTCAGACGGGCGTGCGGTTTAAGGTCGTGATGAGCTACAACTCAAAGTTTCCCGACCCGAAGCAATCGTGGCAGAAGATCCTCGAGCGGTTGTACCACGAGGATGAAATCCTCTACGCGCGCATGAACAATTTCTCCACCGTGCAGGCGTTTCTCGTAACGGCTCTGGCGTTCGCAACTTCCGCTACAACGACAGGTCGCAACATCAGCCTGATTGTGACTCTATTTGGCTTGGCGCTTTCGCTATTCTACATAGCGCTCGGCTTCCGGGGCGTCCGCGTCATTCAATTCTGGCGAGCTTACCTGAGGTTATTGGAGTCGATTCCCGGCATGATTTCCATTGACTCGCACCTGTTCGAGTTTTACCGGTTGGGCCACCGGCGCGGCCCGGCGGAAACGGAGTTGCCGCTGGCAGAGGGCCTGGCCATAAAAATCGACACGACCTGGTGGGCTCGCAGGTCCGTGCACGACCAATTCCCGTGGTATCTGCCGGGTTTTTCGGGAACAATGTTCATCGCGGTCGGAACCCCGGTCCTGACGACTTCCTTTTGGGTACTCGTACTCTACGCCTTATTCTATCCCCTTACAGACATGAGATGGTTCGTGCTGGGACTTGCCGGTGTTCTCATGGGCATGTTTCTGCTCCATCTTCTTGCCGGACGCCTCGTTCCTGCTCCCATTCACGAAGTGCCAACCCACTCCACCCCCGCCAGCGATCCGCAATCGGACGGCAATCGCGATTAGCCCCAATACGGTTCACTTAAGCTGACTGGGCCTTACTTGACCCCCTCACCCCCAGCCTCCATAGGCGTTAACATAACGGTTTGTGGCATTCCAAAGCCCGTGAAACGGGCGCGGTCATTTAGCCCGGATTATTCATGAAAGGGATAACGCCGAGACGACTTAAGAGCGTTTCACACAGAGTTCACGGAGCATTTTATTGGCAGGAATGATCGATCTCGTTGACCACAGAGTGCGCGGAGAAAGCATCGAGGACCTCTCCGTGTTCTCTGTGCGCCGTCTCTGTGACCTCTGTGTGAAACCGTATGCCTTGCTTTGCCCTCAAGAAGATTCGTGAATAATCCGGGCTAACCCCGATTTTTGCGGCCCAGAATATAAACGGTGGCCGCTCCCAAGACGCAGAAAAGGCCGCCTGCCTGCAAAGCGTGGCCCGAACCAACCTTTTGGGCGACGATGCCCATCCAAAAGCTTCCCACGGGCAGGCTGCCCCCGAAGACCAGCGCCCAAATGCCCATCAGCCGTCCTCGCAGGTGATCCGGGGATTGGGTTTGGATGAGGCTATTGCCGACGGAAAAAAATAAGATGATGCCGAACCCGGCGAAGAAAAGTAGCAAGGCCGCGCCGACCGGACGATGCATGAGACCGAAAAGAATGATGAAAACTGCGTAAATGCAGGCACCGCTATAAAGCGTGCTGACGCGGACGATATGAGTTCCCCGGGCAGCGACGAATAAAGCGGCGGTACACGCGCCGAGGCCATTCAGGGCCAGAAGCCAGCCATAGCCCTGGGCACCCAGGTGTAATTGGGTTACCACAAAGGCGGAGAGCTGGGATTGGTAGGCCCAGCCTCCCAGCCCCATGATGAAAAGCAGGATTACCGTTTGGGCTATGGTGGAATTTGTCTTTAAGTATTTGAATCCTTCCAAGGAGTATTTCCAGTCGGCCTTTACGTTCTTAGGCGCGTAGTGCGCGGCGGGAAGCTGGATCCTGTGGATGGCGTAAAGAACCGCCAAATAACTCACGGCATCCAGGAGAAAGCACCACGCCGCCCCAAAAGAAGCCAGAAGAAGCCCTCCAACCGCGGGGCCGATGACGCGCGTTGAGTTCACCATGGCGCTGTTTAGAGCTATGGCGTTAACCAAATCCTTCTTGCCCACCAGTTCCACCATCAGGGTCTGCCGGGACGGCATCTCAAAGGTCATGGAGAGCCCCCAAAGCGCGGCAAAGATCATGAGATACGTAATGTGAACGGGACCACGGAACAGCATGACGGCCAAAGCCAGCGAAGACAGCAGCGAAAACCAGCTCGTATAAGTGAAGATCCGGATTTTGGGAATACGGTCGGCCAGAGCACCGGCATACACAGCGAAAAGGAAAATGGGAAGGGAATTGAGCATGAAGACAATTCCCAACAGAAATTCCGAATGGGTGACTTGGAAGGCCACCCAGCCCAGGGCGGCGGTGCGCGTCCACGTGCCGATCAGGGAAAGGGTTTGCCCCGAATAGAAATAGCGGTAGTTTGGATTGCGTAAGGCGGAAAAAGTCTTACGCCACCCTTGCGAAGGGGGCAGTACCGCAAAATCTGCCTCAGACGGTTGCAAGGTTTCCTGGGTATTCTCTAAACTCAATCATTCCCCCTGCTCGGCAATGAAGGCATCCACGGTGAGGACCGTCGCTTGCGCTGGAAAAATCTTCTCGGTGAGAACGCGGTGAACTTCCGGATCGGCGTCGAAACAGGCATCCTTGAGGACGATGCAGCGGAAATCAAGGTCGGAAGCCCGCCTCAGCGTGGAAAGAGTAATACCACTCGTGGAGATTCCGAAGAACACCAGGCTCTCAATGCCGCGCGCGCGCAGAATCATGTGCAAATGATTCTCGGAAAATGCCCCCACTCGCTGCTTATAGACCACCAACTCTCCGGGCCGAGCGATGGAACCGTGGAATTCGGCGGA
Organism: Acidobacteriota bacterium; assembly: GCA_031292775.1. Taxonomy (GTDB): domain Bacteria; phylum Acidobacteriota; class Terriglobia; order UBA7540; family UBA7540; genus Bog-366. Next base: position 3,054 of record JARLGN010000322.1, read on the forward strand.
TGGCGTGCCCTTCACGAAGAGATTGTTTTGCTTCAACCGCTTAAATCGGGACTCAGTATCGGGAATTTCTGGATGGCCTTCGGAGAATCCCAGCCCCACATGAACAATCAAGAATTGTTGCTTCCGGGCAAATTCCACGGCCCGCGATGCACTGGGAATGACGGCCTCTGCGCCGGGGACAAATCCCAGAATCCCCTTTTGGAAATCGAGAGTCAGCAAAGCTGTCTTCTTCGGATCAAGCTTCATATGATCTCCTTTCTGGTTTCTTCGATGACTTGGAAAATCACCGCAATGCCGTCGAGCAATTTCTTCCGGTCGCGGGGGGAGAGATTCTCTATCGCGTCCACATACTTCTCCGCCGCCTTCAGGCGAATCCGCCCGGTCAGGGTAGAGCCCTTAGGAGTCAGGCTCAGTTCGATTCGCCTTCGATCCGTGGGATGGGGGGCACGGCGGGCAAAACCAAGACGGATCAGATGATCAACAATTTTGGACATGGCAGGCTGGGCGACCCGTGCGCTTCGAGCCAGTTTCCCGACCTGGTCCTTTCCATACTCAATGGCGAACAAGATCCGCAGTTGAGTAAAGGTCAGCTCCTTAACCTCCGGATGCGAACGAGTCTTTGGGCTCGCAGGCTTGAGCTGCTCTTTTAGGGACACGAAGATCGGGCCGGCTATGTCGTAGAGACGAAGGGCAATATCCAAAGATTTGTTTTCCATAACTTTGTTTATTATATATCAAAAGATATGTATTTGTCGAGGGCAGCTAAAGAGTGGTAGCGCCCTGATTTTCGGCGTAGCTCCGGGCTTTACAGTCTGCGGGAATACGCGTCGCTTCTGTGCTTATGAGCATCACCGATTCAGACCACCCCGTCGCTCAGCGCGCCACCCCTCCTCATCTGAGGAGGGGAGCCCTTAAAACACCCCTCCTGATTCAGGAGGGGTGTCCGTCAGCCGACGGACGGGGTGGTTACCGGTAATAGTCTCCTTCCCCGTCATGACGAGTTTTTCCGCAGCCTGTTTGGCCCGTCACCTGCCGCCCTGAAGTGCTGCGCTATATTTTCTTATCGCTACGGCCACTCAGAGGCCGGGTATGGTTCGTCCGGCACTATTTCCTGATCCCAACGTCCGAATTCCAAATTCCGCATTCCGAATCCCTAACCCAAACCCTCTTGCGTTTCCCTGCGGGCTTACCAATAATGGAAGCATGCTGACACACAATAACGCTCGTCTAACTCTGGAGGGCGCACGCGCCATCCAGGCGGCGACAGAAGCCAAAGCGCGCGAGATCAAAGTACCGCAAAACATTGCCATTTTCGATGAGGGCGGGCACCTGCTGGCGTTTGCCCGCATGGACGGCGCCAAGCTTTCATCGGTGGAAGTGGCTTTGACCAAGGCACGAGCTGCCGCTCTGCGCCGCTCGGCGACGGGTCCATCGCCCGCAAACGATCCGAGCGTCTTGCTGTCACTCGGCCTTGCCCTTGCTACCGACGGCAAACTTACTTGCATCCGCGGCGGGTTGCCGCTGATGGTGGGCGGACAGTGCGTGGGCGGCATTGGCGTTAGTGCCGGCACGGAAGATCAGGATGTCATGGTGGCGCAGGCGGGAGTGGATGCGCTCGCGGGGTTTTCCAAATGATCACAACGGCTCAATCCGCAGCGACGAAGAGGCCGGAATATTCCCACGGCAAGCTACTCGCCCAGCAAATATTTAATGACACCATGACAGCCATCGACGTGCGCCATGCCATGAAGGCGAAGTTGATGTTTGAGGGAAGCACGCTGACCGCCGGGGAAGTGGCGCATCCGGTTGTCCGTCCGCCGTTTGTGGTTGCCTTTGGCAAAGCAGCAAACCGTATGGCCACCGTGCTCCACGAAATTCTGGGTGGGCGTATTGAAGCCGGGGTCTCGGTGGCGCCGGCGGAAACGCAGCAGAAGCTTGCGAACTTCCGCTATTTTGTTGGCGGCCATCCTTATCCTAATGCTGCCAGCCTGGAAGGCGCTCAGGCGGCGCTGGACCTCATTTCCCACCTGACGCCCGAAGATACGGTGATTTTTCTGGTTTCGGGCGGAGGGTCGGCCATCCTGGCGAAGCCCATGGACGCCGCTATCTCGCTTGCCGATTTGATTGAATTTAACCGCGCGCTGGTGACCTCGCATTTGCCCATCGAGCAAATCAACGTTCTGCGCAAGCATATTTCCGCGGTAAAGGGTGGCAGGCTCGCTGAACGCGCTTACCCGGCGCGACAACTGACCATCTTCATCTCCGACGTGCCTGACAATCTGCCGTCCATGGTGGCTTCCGGACCGACCATGCCCGATGAGTCCACCACCGAGCAGGCCTACGAACTAGTGGAGCAGAACAAGCTTCATTTCCCCGCCAGCATCCACGGATTCTTCGAGCGCCGGGAATTGCCGGAGACTCCCAAGCCTGGCGATCCGCGCTTCGCCAATTCGCATTACTTTTCCCTGTTGTCCAACGGTGACGCGGTGGCTGCGGCCCTGGCATCGGCGAAAAAGCTCGGTTTCGTTGCGGAGATTGAACGCGGTGCCTGGGACGCTGATTATCGCGAGGTGGTGCATTCAAACGTCGCCTCGCTCGACGCCCTGTCGCAAGAACACAAGGGGCAGCCCGTATGTTTGGTGGTGGGAGGCGAAGTGACCTGCCCGGTTACCGGCCCTGGAATGGGCGGGCGCAACCAGGCATTTGCTCTTTACGCGGCGGAAAAGATCGGCGGCCAAAACCGTGTGGTTCTGAGCGCCGGAACCGACGGTCGCGACGGAAATAGTCCCACCAGCGGGGCTGTGGCCGATGGACAAACAATTTCGCGCGCCCAGGGCAGAGGATTGGACCCGGCGGCCTACTTGGTGGGCAGCGACTCGTATTCATTCTTCAGGACTCTGGGTGACACGCTGGATACGGGATTTACGGATAATAATGTTCGCGACGTGCGGCTTTGGTTGGACTTTGGGTAGGCGGGATGGAAAATCTCATGCTTCAAGTTTGGGTTGTTTTGATAATCGAGGGCTGTTCATAGCTTTACCAACGAGGCCCGACTCTGATGGCAGAAAGTCATGACTACGCCGCACTTGCGAAGAGCAACAGAGACTTACTTAGCGAGATCTTCTCGATTTTGACGGGCCGAATTAAGGCAAGTCCATATTCGGATGATGGGTCGTACGCTGCGGAGATCAGTCATTTGCCAAAGGGACTACGCGCCATGGCGGCAACTCATCACCTCGACGTCAGTCTGACACTGGACGACATAGGTTGGCATTTCCTCAATTTTGGGGAACCACATCTCGTAGCGGAAACGGAAGCCGGTCTTCGCGAACTTGGATTGATCGATGTTGCCGAATGGTTCAACGAAGCACACGGAATTGTCCGGCAGTTCCTCAAGGAGGCCGAGGAGGGTGAAGTCAAGCCTCTTGATGACGACGATGCCGATTGGTCTCCAGGTGACGAGTACCACGATTGGCTTGTAATGACTGGGAATAGACAGCGCATGGATACGCTCTCGAAGCTAGCCTGGGATAAGAGCAAGGGCTGCGGCAAAGACGCCGACGGCAGTTTCATCTATGAGTCATGGATTAGGTACGCCCGGCTAAAGCCAAAAGACGTCTTCATCGGCTAGCAAGCAGCACTGACAGCTAAATTAGGAGAAACAAGTGCCGGAAACGATAGGATTCATTGGACTCGGAATAATGGGCCAGCCCATGGCGTTGAACCTTGCCAAGGCCGGGCACAAACTGGCGGTCTACAATCGCACGTCGGGGAAGACTGCTGCTCTTGAGGCGGCGGGTGCGCGCGTGGCCTCATCGCCTGCTGACGCCGTCCGCGATGCCAACATCGTCATTATTATTGTGAGCGACTCCGCCGCGGTGGAAGCCGTGGTGACAGGAAAGGACGGCATTCTGGAGACCCTTCGTTCCGGGGCGATTGTCATTGATTCCAGCACTATCAGCCCTGTCGTAAGCCGCAAGATGGCCTGCCTGGCGGCAAGCAAGGGGGCGAGTTGGCTTGATGCGGCAGTAACGGGCTCCAAGCACGGAGCTGAAAAAGGTGAGCTGACGTTCATGATCGGCGGTGACCGTGCGACCTTCGACAACGCCATGCCCATCCTCAAGCAGCTGGGCAAGAAGCACATCTACTGCGGGCTGCACGGACTGGGCCTCTCCGCCAAGCTTGCTCAGAACACCATTCAGGCCACGATGGTCGAGGTCTTTTGCGAAGGCTTTGTGCTCGCTACCAAGGCAGGCGTGAAACCGGAGGTCATGCTGGAAATCATCCAGTCCAGCATGGCGCGCGCAGGGATTACCGACTTCAAAGCCCCGTTCATCTTTAAGGGCGACTTCACCCCCTACTTCCCCCTCAAGCTGATGCATAAGGACCTGGAACTGGCTGCCGAGTTTGGGTACGCCCAGGGAGTTCCTATGCCCGTGCTGGGAGCCGTCAAAGAGGTTTACATGGCGGCCAAGGCTCAGGGCAAAGGTGAACAGGACTACGCGGCAATCGTCACCTTCCTCGAAGAGCTTGCCGGGGTGAAGGTACGGACTTAGCACTACCCCGGATTTTTTTGCGTGGCAACCTATTATTAGCCCCTGTAACCCCATCATAAGGGTACTCCCCCCGTCTTTACGAAACCCTTGACAAGGTCCTTCCAAAGGTTCATTCTATATCCGACTCTTATTGTCGGATATAGCTTATGCTGAAACTCTCCAAGAAGGCTGACTACGGGTTGATTGCGGTGCGACATTTGGCTGAAAAGCCCTTGGCAACGGCTTCCAGTGCCAAGGAAATCGCCCGTACCTATGGAATCCCGACCGAATTACTCGCCAAGATCCTCCAGAGGCTCGCCAAGCACGGCATCCTGATCTCCCAGCACGGGACCAATGGCGGTTACGCGTTGGCACGCCACCCCAGGGAGATATCAGCCTTTGAAGTGATTCGCGCCATCGAAGGTCCCCTTTTCATCACCAGTTGCGTTACCGACAAGCGCGAGTGCGGACAGATGAACCACTGCACGGTCCGCGAACCCCTGCAAAAAGTGAATGAGTCCTTGGTCAAGGCCCTGAGCGCCGTTAACATGTCGAGCCTTTCGAGCGACGCCCCCGGTTTGGTGCAAATCGACGGAGGCGTACTGTGAAGCTTCCCATTTATCTCGATTACCACGCCACAACGCCCGTCGACCCCCGGGTTCTCGACGTAATGCTGCCTTTCTTCACCGAAAACTTCGGCAACCCCGCCAGCCGGAACCACAAGTTCGGATGGACGGCGGCCACGGCAGTGGAAAACGCCCGCAAGCAAGTGGCGAAACTGATCAACGCCAGCGCGAAGGAGATTGTCTTCACCTCGGGCGCGAGCGAATCCAACAATCTGGCCATTAAGGGTGTGGCCCAGCGCTATCGTGATCGCGGCAACCATCTAATTACTATGGCCACGGAGCACAAGGCCGTGCTCAATTCCGCCAAACATCTTGCCCAGCAAGGGTTTACGGTGACTTACGTGCGCGTGCATCCCGACGGCCTGGTGGACCTTGACGATCTAAAAGCCGCGCTTACCGACAAGACTTTGATTGTTAGCATCATGGCTGCGAACAACGAAATTGGGGTGTTACAACCGATGGCGGAAATCGGCCGGCTGTGCCACGAGCGTGGAGCGCTGCTTCACACCGATGCGGCGCAGGCCACGGGAAAGATTCCCCTCGACGTGGTAGCCATGCAAATCGACTTATTGTCCATTGCCGGGCACAAGATGTATGCCCCCAAAGGTGTTGGCGCGCTTTACGTGCGACGGCGTGGAACCCCGTTGGACCTTGTTCCCATCATCGATGGCGGCGGCCACGAGGGCGGGCTGCGTTCCGGAACGTTGAACGTCCCAGGGATTGTCGGTTTGGGCAAAGCGTGTGAGATTTGCCGCCAGGAGATGCCGGAAGAGTCACGGCGCCTCGCGGCTCTGCGCGACCGGCTTAAAGAGGGACTACTTGCCGGGCTCGAGGGTATTCACATCAACGGCAGTCTGGAGCATCGGCTACCCAACAACCTCAGCGTAAGTTTCCCCGGCATCGATCTGCCCACGCTGATGGGGGCGGTAAGCGACGTGGCGCTTTCGTCGGGTTCAGCTTGCTCGTCCGGCAAGCCCGAGCCCTCCTATGTGCTGCAAGCGCTGGGCGTCCCGGAAGAAGTTGCGAACACGCCGCTGCGCTTCGGGTTGGGCCGCTACACCACGGAAGAGGAAATTGATTACTGCCTCGGCCGGGTGGTGGAAGCCGTAAAGCAGTTGCGCGGGATGAGCTCTACGGAAGCGGCGTAAGAATTGCCGATTTTCGATTGAAAGAATTGGTGATCGACGATGGAAGAAGCAGACGATGGGATTTTGGCAATCGACAATCGGCAATCGTCAATCGTCAATTACTCACTGGAATACGGGAATCTTGGAGGTGAAAGATGGCAACATCGCAAAACGACGTCGAATTTCTGGCGACACAGGAATATAAGTTTGGTTTCGTTACGGACATTGAACAGGAAACCGTGGCGCCGGGGCTGAACGAGGACGTCATTCGGATGATCTCCGCCAAGAAGGCCGAGCCTCAGTGGTTGCTGGAATGGCGCCTGAAGGCGTATCGCCACTGGCTGAAAATGGTGGAGCCGAACTGGGCGAACGTGAAGTTCCCCCCCATTGATTACCAGGCCATCCGCTATTACTCCGCGCCGAAGAAGCAAGGTTCGGGTCCCAAGAGCCTTGACGATATCGATCCCGAGCTGCTGAAGACCTATGACAAGCTTGGCATTCCCCTCAGGGAACGCGAACTGTTGGCAGGTGTCGCAGTCGACGCGGTGTTTGACAGCGTCTCCGTAGGCACCACCTTCAAGGCAAAGCTGGCCGAGCTGGGCATTATCTTCTGTTCATTTTCGGAAGCCGTACATGAGCATCCCGAGCTGGTGCGCAAGTACCTGGGTTCCGTGGTTCCCTACACTGACAA
>JARLGN010000323.1 GCA_031292775.1 Acidobacteriota bacterium
GCGCATTATTAATCGCGAGGATCATCGCGTGGCTCCGGCAATCCGCAGAACACTCCCCCAAGTTACGCGGGCGGTCGACTTGGCAGTGGAGGCCATAAGGAACGGTGGTCGCCTGGTTTATTTGGGCGCGGGCACCAGCGGACGGCTGGGTGTGATTGACGCTTCCGAGTGCGCGCCCACTTTCGCAACCAACCGTGTGGTGGCGGTCCTGGCGGGCGCGCCGGCCGCCCTCACCTCCTCCATGGAAGCAGTGGAGGACGATCCCCGCCAAGCCGTTCGTGACCTGAAGAAAATCAGCTTTGCCTGTAACGATGTACTGGTTGGAATCTCCGCCGGTGGCGGCGCACCTTATGTTCTGGGTGGAATGGGATATGCGCGCAAACTGGGTGCAAAGGTGGTGGGACTCACTTGCAACCCGGAAGCCCCGATGAAAGCTCTTGCCGACGTCGCCATTATTCCTGTTGTAGGCCCGGAAGTCATAGCAGGATCAAGCCGCATGAAGGCCGGAACAGCACAGAAGCTTGTGCTCAACATGCTTTCATCCGCCACCATGGTGCGATTGGGACGCGTGCTTTCCAATAGAATGGTCACCGTCCAATTGACGAACGAAAAATTGTGGGAGCGCGCCGAAGGAATCTTGATGAAGTTCACCGGCGCCAGCCAGGCAGAGGCCGCCAAGGCGCTGAAGGACTCCCGGCGCAGTCTTCCCGTGGCGATATTGATGGTATTGAAAAAGATCTCAAGGTCGGAAGCGGTTCACCAGTTGCAGAAAGGTCCAGGCGTAGCGGCGGTCTTGCGCGAAGCGATGGAAAACTGAATCAATGACTCACTGATTCAGTGATTCACTGATTCAGTTCGGGAGTGTTTGTGGATAAGTTTCTCATAACCGGCGGACGCCCATTGCACGGGCGAGTGGTCACCAGCGGGGCGAAGAATGCGGCCTTGCCGGCATTGACGGCGGCGCTGCTAACGGACGAGCGTGTGGTCTTGCACAATATTCCACGCGTGCGCGACATCAGCACCCTGCGCAGCCTGCTGGAAGATTTGGGTGTCGATTCCTCCGTCACGCACGAAGCGCACGGCAACTGTATCGAAATTGAAACCCGCCAATTGCTCAATCCGGTGGCGCCTTATGAACTTGTCAAGCAAATGCGGGCGTCGATATTGGTGCTGGGACCCCTCGTCGCGCGCTTCGGCCATGCACGAGTGTCATTGCCGGGAGGCTGTGCCATCGGCGTGCGTCCCGTCAACCTTCACCTCAAAGGGCTGGAAAAACTCGGGGCTACCATCAGTTTCGACCATGGCTACGTGGATGCCCGGGCTAACGGCCTGCACGGCGCGGACTTCTACTTCGACACGATTTCCGTGACCGGCACCGAGAATCTGATGATGGCTGCCACGCTCGCCGATGGGGTTACGGTTCTTGAAAATGCTGCGCGCGAACCGGAAGTGCAGGACCTCGCCGATTTGCTCAATAAAATGGGAGCCAATATCGAAGGTGCGGGAACACACAAGATTTGTATCCGCGGCGTCAGTCGGTTGCACGGGGCCGAACATAGCATTATTCCTGACCGCATTGAGGCGGGCACATTCCTCACCGCCGCTGCGATTACCGGCGGAGAACTCGCCGTGGAGCTCTGCAACCCTGCGCACCTCACTGCCGTCATTGCCAAACTGGAAGGGGTGGGCGTGCAAGTAGTTCGTGATGCAGGGAATGGTACAAGCGGCGGCCACACACTCACGGTAAAGGCAGGGGGCAAGCTGCGTGCACTTGACGTAACAACACAGGAGTACCCTGGTTTCCCTACGGATATGCAAGCCCAGTACATGACGCTGATGACGCAGGCCGAGGGTTCATCCGTCATTACGGAAACGATTTTTGAAAACCGTTTTATGCACGCACTGGAACTGGCCCGCATGGGCGCCGACATTACCATGAACGGCCGCCGAGCCGTTGTACGCGGCAAGACGCAACTAAGCGGGGCGAAAATCCAGGCTTCGGATTTACGCGCCAGCGCGTCGCTTGTGCTGGCCGGATTAGCCGCAGAGGGTGAAACACTGATCGACCGCGTGTATCACATTGATCGTGGATACGAACGCATTGAAGAAAAGCTTACCCGTGTAGGCGCCAAAATCACGCGCGTGTCTGAATCCGATTGACGCTTCCCTCTATTCCAAGAGCCGGGATCACGCCTGCCGGTGGGAAGCGTTTCGACGTCAAGTCTTTGGCAACAATATCGAAACGCCATTAGAAGAATACTAATAGGGGTTTAGCGCACCGTGGGGCCGACCAAGTCATCAATTTCCTCACTTGCCCGTCAGCAGGTTCAGCCCCAGGCAAAACATGCCGCTAAATTTGTATAAATCAAAGAGTACCGACTCTTTACATTAAACTTCCTTTATCTCATTTGCGAGCAAGTGTTACAGTAGTAATACATATCCATCAATACGCTGTTCGATGATGGCTACACAGGCAACATTTCAGCCCCAGTTGCGACCACTCCTCCGCAATTGGAAGTGCCTACCCAACTGCCCAAACCAACTTCCCGTCAAACTATTGATTATAAAAGACTAAGATGAGATACCTCGCAAACACTGAGCCTCCTGAAGACGCAAAATTGCCCCAAATCTCTCTCCCTAAAACCGCTTCGGCTTGCAATTGTCCGCCCCAAAGAATATGCCCCCCCTCCGCCAGATGCAGTCGGCTGGACCAACATTAAACATCCTTGAATTGTTCACCCTGCCCACCCCGTCTAGTACGTTAGTGCAGATAATGGCACTGGAAAGGAGGTAACGACTATGCTACAGTCTAAAAGGAATCCGGCTGGTGTTCCGCCGTCGCCGTGGCCCCCAGATGGTGAGTAAGATGGTTTTCGGCCAAGGATGGGCATGCACGGCGTACGCGGCGCCTGCCCATCCCTGGTCGGGTTTATGCAGAATGTAGGAATGGTCATCAGCCTGTTTGCGTTTGCCTTGGTGGGGATTGTCCTCGCCCGCGGAGTCGTGGGCAAATGTTTCACGCTGTTTCCGCTTTTTTATTCTTACATGATCTACGTATTTTGCGGGTCCACCATTATGTACTTGGTGTACTGGCTCGATCCCCAAGTATACCGTACCGCGTTTTGGCTTTATTATCTGGTGAGTATCCTCGTTGAGTTCACCGTCCTCGTCGAGATTTCCGACCAGATCTTTCGCCGCTTTCCTGCCATCCGCAACCTCGGGCGTGCCATTACCGTTGTCATCTCAGCCATCTTTGGGGTCTTTTACGTGCTGCCGGCACTACTCTGGTCGCCTGGCATGGCCACAGCCCTGCTCGGTTTTGCCCTACGGGCTTCGGTAACCAAGGCGGTGGTTCTAGCTGCGCTTCTTGTCGCGACTCGCCACTATGGATCGGAACTGGGGCGGAATGTGGCGGGCTTGATGCTGGGATTTTCTATCTACCTGGGAATTAACACAGCCAATCTTGCTGCAGCAAGGCTGTTTGGTCGCGTGCTTTACGGTGATATCTACTGGATAATGACACCCGTTGGATACACGTTGTGCTTACTTGTCTGGACGATCGCACTATGGGAGCGCTCATCTGTACCCAATGTGGGTGAGATGTCGCCCGTCGTCGGTGGAAGTTCCGACGCTGTGGCCCTTGAGTTGACACGATTCAATAGTGAATTGTCGAAGCTGCTGCACAAATGATTATGCTGATATACGCTGCGATTGCCATTGCCTTTCTGATCCTCGTTATAGGCTTACTCCAGAAGCCTGAGGCTCTTAACCCGGGCGACACCTTTGGTGAAGAAGGCTACGCCCCACGAATCGGGAATGGACGCTGGCTGGATCTTTCCGAGCGTATCTTTGACCCCTCCGATTCGCGTTGGCTACAAGAAGAACTCGCCTTCCCCAAATTAGCCAAAGAGTTGATGGTTGGGCGGAAACGCCTGGCGGTCCAATGGCTGGAAGCCTTGCAGGCGTCCTTCGACGACTTGGTGCGGACTCCCGATTTTGCCCCCATCGAGACCTCTGAATCCAATGCAGCCAGCGGTTGGCGGATGTTGTGGCTCACAGTCCGATTCAAACTCCTGGTTTCCTATGCCTTACTTGTGGTCAGATTATTTGGACCCTACCACCGGCTGATCCCATCGTTTTCATGGGTTCCCTTTTCATCCGCAAGCGAGCGCAGTTTTCGGCGAGCGGCGCTGGCCGTGGGCCGCACCTCTCACTGAGCCCCGTTCGCGACCCACCGGCAGGTGGGGTTGTCGCTAGGAAGGCATTCCGTCCGAACGTGGTGGATTTCACGCCACGGCAGTGTCTTCTAGCCCTTTATGTCATTGAATCCAAAGCGGCCATCCGCAGGGCACTTGCAACAGTAAGCAATAAAATAAGTTAGCCTCACAACGTGGCTGCTCATCTTGGCCCTCCTGTTGCTTCTTCAGGGCGTGAGTTGCTAGGGATGCTATCACGTCTTAGTTCCGGGAATAGGATGCTCGCGGAGGGTGCGCTCGCCGCAGGGTGTCGTTTCTTTGCTGGCTACCCCATAACGCCCGCATCAGAGATATATGAAGTCATGATGCGCGAGTTGCCAACGCGCGGAGGATTAGCCCTTTCCGCACCTGACGAGATTTCGTCACTCTGCTACTGCGTTGGTGCAAGCTTGCGAGGCCTGAAAGCCATGACCGCTACGTCCGGTCCTGGATGGGCCCTGATGATCGAGACTGTCCAGTACGCTCTGATGACGGAAACACCGATTGTTGTAGCACTGGTGCAACGCTTGGGGCCAAGCACCGGGGGAGCGACTCAAGGCGCCCAGGGAGATATCTGGCTGGCGGAGTTTTCCACGTCCGGCGGCTACACTTTGCCGGTGTTCTCTCCCAGCAATGCCGCGGAATCATACGAACTCGCCATTCACGCTTTCAATTGGGCGGAAAGGTTGCGCACTCCTGTCATACTGCTATCAGACAAAGAAGTCGGTATGACCTCGGAAGTTGTGAACGATGAGGCCTTACAGATTCCCGATCTCGTGAACCGTAAGCGGGCCACGGCTACGGCTGATTACGCTCCCTATGCCGTTCAGGAACCGGAGACCGTCCCCGCCTTTGCCGCGGTGGGCGAAGAAATCAAAACCACGGTAACGGGATCTGCACATGACCCGCAGGGGCGCCTGCGCAAGAACTCCCCGCAGGTGATCAACGTGCTGCAGCGCCTCCAGCGCAAGATTGAAGCGCACGCAGAGGAAATGGCGCTGGTGCGGCCTGACCTTGACCCGGACGCGCGCTGCCTGCTGATCAGTTACGGTGTTACCGCGCGCGCTGCCCGCCAGGCGGTGGAGATACTTCGCGGCGAAGGCTTGCGTGTTTCCTTTTTGCAGATCCAATCGTTGTTTCCAATACCGAGGAAATGGCTGGATTGGGCCACTGCGGGCGTGGAAATGGTGTTTGTGGCCGAAGAAAACTTGACCGGCCAATATCGCGCCGCCCTGACGCCTTACCTTTCCGGCAAACGGATATTTGGCATAAACCAGATCGGCCATCTAATTTCTCCAAGCCATATCGCCCGCGCGGTGGAGGGGTTGATGGCATGACAACAGAAGCCCTTTACCTTTCGCCCACCGCCAAACTCCCCTATTGCCGGGGCTGCGGGCATTCACTGGTAGTACGCCAACTGAGCAATGCCTTGGAGCGCCTGGGTTTGCCGCCGCGATCAATTGTATTGACGACGGACATAGGGTGCGTGGGTTTGGCGGACTCACTGTTTCCCTACCTGCACACAGTTCATACCACGCACGGACGGTCCACAGCGTTCGCCACCGGCATGGCTCTGGCTGACGCCGCCATGGAACCCCAGGGCCTGAAACCCATCGTCATGATTGGCGATGGCGGGGCGATGATCGGGTTGTTGCACCTGGTCCACGCGGCACAACTCAACGTTGATATCACTGTGTTGCTCCACAACAATTTTATGTTCGGAATGACGGGCGGGCAGCACTCTGCGCTGAGCCCTCTGAACTGGGTCACCGCTACCACGCCGGATGGCAACTCGATTCCGCCACTCGATATACTGGCGTTGTTGCGCACCGCCCATGCCACATTTCTGGCCCGCCAATTTGCCACCAGCCCGGACTTGGCGACGACCATCGCGGACGCCATCAACTATCCCGGATTCTCCGTGGTGGAAATCGTTGAACTTTGCACAGCCTACGGGACGAGGTGGAACCAAGCCACCGGGGCATCTCTTAAGGAGATTGCCGACCGCCAGGGTTATGCCATCGGTGAACTGGAAACGGAAATAGAGCGCCCAACATTCCGGGATCTTTACCGCCACGAACAGAACGTGCGCAAGCCGAAGCGTGCCAAGCCTCCGGTACCCCGCCTGAACACCACAGCACAGCTAAAGAACGAGGTCCGGGTGGTGTTAGCTGGAACGGCGGGTGAACGCGTTCAATCCGCCGCCGCTTTGTTATGCCGCGCGGCACTCAGCGTGGGACTCTATTCGACGCAAAAGAATGACAACCCCGTTACGCAGGGATCGGGATTCTCTCTGTCGGAGATCTGCCTTAGCCCCAAGCCCATCGATTACACGGGCATGGAATGCCCCGACGTTGTACTGGCGGTCAGTGACGAGGGATGGAAGGAACTGCAAGCGAACGGGACAGTGGCAGCGTGCCGGGAGGAAACCCTGCTGTTTGTGGACTCACAAATCGAGGCGCACCCACCGATGGGCTGCGTTGTTCCTCTCCCGCTCCGCCGCGAAGCTAATCCCAAGCGTGCCGCGTTGGCTGCGATCGCCGCCTGGCTCGAGAACAATCCACTGCTGCCGCCTGAGGCTTGGGATGCCGCACTGGCAGCGGACCCCGCCGAGCGCCGCGCCGAATCGCTGGCCGCACTCGAAGTGGGCCGCCGGCTGGGAGGCGAATGTGTCAAATCATCATGACGCCGCGGCATTCTCTTTAGCAGCCCGAAGGGTGGGGTTAAGCCCGGCCGTTGCAAGGCCGAATTGAACCAGTTTTATTTTCGCGAGTTTTACACAAATACTATATGGACGATGGAGTGAAACAATGATTAGAAAGAAGATAACTATTGACGGGAACGAGGCTGCCGCCAGGGTGGCTTACCGCGTCAGTGAAGTAATCGCCATTTATCCCATTACCCCTTCCTCTCCCATGGGTGAGTGGGCTGATCAGTGGTCCGCAGAAGTAAAACCCAACATCTGGGGAACTGTCCCGAATGTGATGGAAATGCAAAGCGAAGGAGGCGCTGCGGGTGCGCTGCACGGCGCCCTTCAGGCCGGATCGCTGGGCGTCACTTTTACTGCCTCGCAGGGCCTGCTTCTGATGATTCCCAATATGTTCAAGATTGCCGGAGAATTGACTCCCACAGTGCTGCACGTCACGGCGCGCACGGTGGCCGCACATGCCCTGTCGATTTTCGGGGACCACAGCGATGTGATGGCAACGCGCTCCACGGGCTTTGCCCTGCTGGCATCGAATTCAGTCCAGGAAGTAATGGACTTCGCCCTCATCTCACATGCTGCCACGCTCGCTTCGCGCCTGCCCTTCCTGCATTTCTTTGATGGCTTTCGTACGTCGCACGAGGTGGGCAAAGTTGAAGAAATGACGGACGATGACTTGCGCGCCTTGATTGACGCCAACCTGGTGGAAGCTTACCGCAAGCGAGCTTTGTCACCTGACCACCCCATGCTTCGCGGCACAGCGCAAAACCCCGACGTCTACTTCCAGGCCCGGGAGAGCGCGAACTCATTTTATGCGGCATGCCCCGGAATCGTTCAGAACGTCATGGACAAACTCGCCACCGTAATAGGCCGCCAATATCACCTGTTCGATTATGTGGGCGCCCCCGACGCGGAGCGCGTTGTGATCATGATGGGCTCCGGCGCGGAAGCCGCGCAGGAAACGGTGGAATACCTCACGCAGAGCGGGGAAAAGGTGGGCGTATTGAAGGTCCACCTCTACCGGCCCTTCTCGATTGAACACTTCCTTGGGGCTCTCCCCAAAACCGTGAAATCTCTGGCCACGCTCGACCGCACCAAAGAATCGGGCGCCGCCGGCGAACCTCTTTACGTCGACGTCATTACCGCGGTGAGCGAAGGGCTCAACGCCGGCACCGCGCCGTTTACCGCCTTCCCGCGCATCATCGGCGGGCGCTATGGGCTGTCTTCCAAGGAATTCACCCCCGCCATGGTGAAGGCAGTGTTTGACGAAATGAAGAAACCCGCACCACTCAATCACTTCACGGTGGGCATTGTTGACGATGTTACGCACACCAGCCTGGAAGTTGACCCCACGTTCTCAACGGAAGACCCCAAGACCGTGCGCGCCGTCTTCTACGGCCTCGGCTCCGATGGCACGGTGGGCGCCAACAAGAACTCCATCAA